>JBPCVD010000514.1:0-11822 GCA_051010815.1 Rubripirellula sp. | reverse complement strand
CATCGAGCCGACGATCACCATGATCCTCGAAAACTTGGTGAAGTCGCTGTTCACGGACAATCTATTCACCGCCGCGGCAGAAACGAATCTTTTGCCGTTGATTGTCTTCTCGATCATTTTTGCCGGGCTGCTGACAACCTTGGGCGACAATGTCGCCATCGTGAAAACCGGGATTGAGCAGATCAATCACGCCTTGATGGCGTTTGTCATGTTGCTGATGAAGGTTGCGCCGATCGGCATTTTCTGTTTGGTGACCGCACGATTTGGCGAGGCCCAGGCCGCGGGTGAGTTAGGGGAGGTGATTCGTCAAACCGGATGGTACATGGTGACAGTTTTGTCTGGACTCGGTTTCCATGCGTTCGTCACGTTGCCATTGCTGCTGTGGTTCTTCACGCGGCGGAATCCCTATCGGTTCTTGTGGCAGATGTCGCGCGCCATTCTGACGGCGTTCAGTACCGCTAGTTCGTCTGCAACATTGCCCGTGACGATGGAATGTGCTGAGAAGGAGGCGGGCGTTTCAGAGCGAAGTGCGAACTTCGTGTTGCCTCTGGGAGCCACAATCAACATGGATGGCACGGCATTGTATGAGGCCGCCGCCGCCATCTTTATCGCACAGGTGATCGGGATGGACTTGACTGTGATGCAGCAGGTCACGATCGCACTGACTGCAACCTTGGCGGCCGTCGGCGCTGCCGGGATTCCCGAAGCGGGATTGGTCACGATGTTGATTGTGCTCAATGCCGTTGGCTTGCCGGTGGAGTATGTCGCGTTGATCTTGAGTGTCGACTGGCTGCTTGATCGTTTCCGCACAGCAGTGAATGCCTTCGGAGACGCTTGCGGGGCCGCGATCATTGACACCGCCTTCGAGGCAGAGTCGGTGAAAGCAACGTCGCCCAATGACACGTCGCCGAATGAAGGTTTTCAGACGCAATGATCACGCCGTGCATGCCGTACTGCTAAACTGGCGTCGTCGGGGAACGATCAATGGACGCAAGGAGAATTGCGTGTGGCCAACGAGCATCAGGACGACAAGCAGGATGGCGAGTACGAGATCCATCCTTTGGATCGAGACTACAGTCAGCCGGTGCCGAAGACTAAGTCTCGACGTCGCACCGGTGATGGAGCGCTGATCCGGTTAGGTGCATTCGGATTTGGCGCGGGATTCATGGTGTTGTTGGGTGCCGCGATCGCAGTTAGCTACTCGACGCCTGGCGGCCCACTTGAAACTGTTGGCAGCTACCTTCACCAGTTTGGAATGGTGATCATCCTGGTCGCAGGAATTTCGGTGATTGTCGCCTATCGGGCACCCAAGGTACGAGCGATGGTGAGGTCCGGAACGTACCGCGTACCCCCGATGAATATGACTTACGGTCGTCTTGTCTTTCTAAATGTTGGCGCGTTCGTCCTCCTGATTGGCTTCTCGGCTGCGATGACCGAGGCCTTCAGTTCCTACATGGTCTATTTGTCACTCACAACTCTCCTTAGCCTTTTGGCGTCGTGGATGATCGTGCTGATCGTCTGGCATCGAGGCTTTGTACGAGGTTACGCAATCGGCGTCCTTTCGGGACTGGTCTTCAACGGGGTCTTCGGATTGATCGCTGCCAACGGCCCGTTTTGGGGTATTCGAGGTGCAACGATTCTGGCGACTCATCTGGGCCTGATCCAGGTTTGTGGTTTGTTTTGCGCAGCCTACGTGGGGATCATTGAAAACGCTCGAGCGCAAACAGATTCAGTTGGCAACAGCAACGCCGGTGCGAGTGTCGAAGATGTCGCTGTGCGAGAGCTCAACCTGAAGAAGAGTTAGGGTTGATGACACACAATTTGTCACTTCTTCGTGTCGAGGCGGATGCTGGGAAGTCATTCGATTGCGACAGTGCGTTGACATTACAGCGACAGGAAAAAAGGACAGCGACTTGTGCTCAGCGACTTGTGCTATGGGAACGCATGTGATCGCGAGGAAGCAAAACACGATGACTCATACAGATTTAGATCGCCCTTTCCGCTTTGAAAATACGCCAATGATAGGGGGATGCGTAGCGACCGCGTCTTGACGCGGAGTCATGCCGAGAAGCGACGACGAACGGAAACTCAACGAATTCAAGGTGGTGATGGGATGAAACTGTTTGCTTCAAAGCGATCTCACGATCCGGCGCATGTGCGGGACGTAATGAATCAATTGGGCAGGGCGCTTGCGCAAACGCTGGGCGACGATTTGGAATCGCTGATCATGTACGGTGACTTTGTCAAAGGAAAGGGCTTCAAGCCTTCCGAAGGAATCGTCAATGTATTGCTGGTGCTGCGTCAGATTTCCTGCCAACAACTCGACAGAATTCGCCCCGCAATGGCGGAGGCGGAGAAGCAGATTTCGCTGGCATCGATGACGGTGACACATGAGGACATCGTCTCTTCCTGTGACGTGTTTCCGATCAAGTTCCATGACATGCAACGTCATCACCGTCTGATTGTGGGGCGTGATGTTTTGTCGGATCTGGTGATTTCGGACGATCACCTTCGTCTCCGATGCGAACAGCAACTGAAGAACTTGATGATTCGGTTACGGTCGACCTACCTGCATCGAAGTCAACGCGATTCGGATTTACTCGACACGCTTTGTGAGGCGGCCAATCATTTCTTGAGAGACGTCCAAGCCTGTCTTTTCGTCAAGACGGGTGTCGTTCCAGAGGACGAGAGCGATATGGCCGAATCGTTTGCGAAGGAATTCGGGATCGATGCCAGCGTGATGAGCGACATGTTGGCCCTTCGGGATCGAGGCAGTGTCCCGGAAGGCAAGGATCTGCGCGAGATCTTTGATCGATTCATGAAGCTTGTTCATGATGCGGCCATCGCAGTGGATCAGATGGAGTCGTGCTCATGAGTACGGTGACAGATTCGAGTATCAAAGCGACCTGCGAGTGTGGGAAACGATATCTGGTCCGCGCGAGTCTGGCGGGCAAACGCGGGCAATGCGAATGCGGAAAAACGTTCGTCGTTCCCGCTGGTGCTCCGAGCGTCCTTTGTTCGGATTGTAATTCGGCCATTCCCCCTGGGGAACACTTCTGCGCGTTTTGCTCCACGGCCCTCGCGGAGCAGAGTGGTCAGCCGGAGTGGAATAAGCCGGGGGGATATGCGGCTGAGCAAGCTGCGGTGAAGGCGAAGAAGAGGAAGAAGAAAAAGCAAAAGAGGAGAAAGAGGCCGGTGAAGCCGGTGACGCCCGCTGCCTCGCATCCTCCGTTATGGGAGAAGGCCGGTGGCGACCTGCCCGCTCCCGAGCCCGCGTGGTGGCAAAACTCCATTTTCAAGGCGATCACGATTGTCGCGTTGGTCACTCTGCTTGTGAGCTCCGTTTGGCAGACGACGCTCAACGGGCCGGAGTTTCTTCAGCTCTACTTCTTTGTCGGTTTGATGTGCGTGGTGGGAATTGTCGTGGCACGCACTACGTCATGTTCGACGCTCGCCGGCGTGATCGTTATGGTTCTGACCTTCGAACTACTGGGGCTTGCCCGGTATGGTTATGGACTTTCCCATGGCATGTCACGTTTTGGAATGTTATCGACAATGATGCTCTTCGGACCCATCGGCGCTTTCGCGCTTGGATTTGCTGAGAGCTCCGGCAGTTCGGGTGGCAGCGGATTCTTTTCCGGTGGATGCAGTAGTAGCTGTGGAAGCAGTTGTGGGGGTGGCTGCGGCGGAGGAGGGTGCGGTGGTTGCGGTGGCTAACTCCGATCAGGACTTTATTGAGTTGCCAAGGGTCGGCGTCGGTTTTCGGGCGCCCTTGGCCGAGTGGATTCTTTCGAAGCCTCGAGAGATTGAGTTCGTTGAGGTGACGGCGGAACATTTTTTTGATGGCGGGGAGGATACGCTTGCTCGACTGAGCGAGCTCTATCCGATTTCCGTTCACGGCCTTGGTCTTTCACTCGGTACGCCTGGGCCGCTGTGTCGCTCGACATTGAATTCGTTCTCGGCGATCGCTGCGGCCGCGAATGCCGCCTGGGTGAGCGAACACATCGCGTTCACGCGAAGCGAAGAAGTCGATCTGGGACATTTGAATCCGGTTCCGTTGACGATGGAGTCGCTGAAGGTCTTCGTGGATCATGCGATGGAGGTTCAGGAACATTGCGGACGACCTCTGCTGCTGGAAAACATCACCTCCTATCTCCGCGTTCCCGAAGTTTTGCCGGAGACCGAGTTTCTGAACCGGCTTTGCGAAGAGGCTGGTGTCGGACTGTTGCTTGACGTGACGAATCTCTTTATCAACAGCAAGAATCACGGTTTTGATCCGGTTCGTTGGTTGGAACAACTTGAACCGTCCTCGATCAAGCAGATGCACATCGTGGGTTACAGCCAATCGAACGGACAGTGGCATGATCGTCATTGTGAGCCCGTGCAGGACGACTTGCTGGAACTCGCCGCGTTTGCGGTTGGATATGGTGAGATCGAATCGATCATTCTGGAGCGTGATGGATCGTTTCCGACGATCGAGTCAATGACCCAGGAGTTGAGACGTTTGGAGGCTGCTTGTGTCACGGCAAGAACACACTAGACCTCTCGACGGTCCGCCCGCCCAAGCGGTGAGCGAATCGAGTCCTATAAGCCAGCCTAGTCACACGTGCCAGCCTGGTCCCACGAGCAAGCCTGGTCCCACCGACCTGTTGGCGCGTTTGCTGACGGACCGACATCTGCGTGAACGCTTTGTCCGCGAGCCTGCGGAGGTCGCCGCTGTGCTCACGCACGACGGAGTCCAGCGAGAGTTCTTGTTGCACTTGGATCGGCAGCGTTTGGTGGAACAGGCCGAATCTTTGATTCGGAAGCGACAGCACGAGGTTGCTGGATTGGTGCCGTCCACATGGGCTTCCCTGGGCACCACGGCCGTGCAGCAGTTCCGCCGTTATGTGGACGATGCGGCGTGGCCTGCAGGTCATCGGCGTCACCAACAGGATGCGTTTGCCTTCTGCGAGTTTCTTCGTCAGTCAGGAGTGATAGGATATGCAGCGGCCGAAGAACGCTGGTTGCGTTTTCAGCTTGCGCGGTCTCGTTGCCGTGTCGGATTCGTTGCCGACGTGATGATCGATGGTCGTCCCCGTTATGCATTGCAGGTGTTTTTAAGGGACCGTCGCGGTCAGCCTCACAGACGGCATTTTTTCTTGCGACATTGGAGGGAGCTAACCACGAAATGACGCGACACAAATTCAATCGCGATGACGATTGTTTAGGGCAATCCCTGCGATGTGGGCAATTTCTGCGATGTTCGTGTCGCGGCGTCCGCACTGATGCCGCGGAACGTGTGGCCGAACCTGACTGGTTCGGTTCCGGGGAACAGAGATGACGGTCTTTTTTCACCTGGCAAGGTTCTATCGGACCATTCGTACGCGGCGCGGGCTTGGACTCGGCACGGTCGCGGCGATGTTGTTGGTTGCGATCGTTGGGAACGCGTTGTGCTACTACTTCTTCGAAGGACGCGACAACGGTATTGGCATCGGAGATGCGCTGTGGTGCAGCATCATATCGATCTCCACGATCGGCTACGGCGACTTTTATGCGACGAGCATCGGGGCGCGATTGGGCACGATCGTCTTTGTGATCGGCATTGGATTGGCGGCGTTCACGATTCTGCTCGGCATGATCATTGACTGGTCTACAGATTTTGCACTCAAAGGACAATTCGGCATGGGTAAAGCATTGACCAAGGATCACATCTTGATCGTCAACTTTCCTTCGGCAGAGCGTGTCAAGCATCTGGTGAATGAGTTGAGGGCGGATCCAGCTCATCGCACCAGGGACATTGTCGTCGTTTCGGACAAGATTGAACGGTTGCCATTTTCGGAGGATGGCATGATCTTCATTCACGGATCTCCTTTGCACGAGGAAACGTACCGGCGTGCACAGATAGAGCATGCGGTGATGGCGATCGTGCTTTCGGTCTCCTATGAGGATACGAATTCGGATGCGGTCGTTGCCGCTTCTATCTCGGTGATCGAAGTCTTACGCCCGGAGATCTACACCATTGCCGAATGTCGCGAGCACGCGCATCGCGGGTTGTTTCGATCAGTGAATTGCGATGCGATCGTCGAGGGGCTGAAGATTGCCGACAATTTGATCGTGCAAGAGGTCCACGATCCCGGTGTCGCGCAGATGGTCGACGTGCTGACGTCTCCCACGAAGGGTGCAACGCTCTTCAGTACGAAGGTCGACCAGTCGATGCCGGAGTCCGATTATCAGTCGATCGTCAAAGGCTTGCTTGATCAGAACGTCAACGTGTTGGCCGTGACGCGTGGTGATGAAACGGTCACGGTCTTTCAGGGCCAACGCCCCAGGCAAGGTGATCGCATGATCTACGTTGCCGATCAAAGAAGAGATTGGGGACAACTTCGTCGGGAAGCTGGGTTAGCGTAGGCAAGGCTCGGTCGTGGTGCCGTGGTGACGGTTCGCTCAGTTCGCGGAACGCGTTTGTCGTTGCCTTTGAGTGAAGAACGCGATCGGTCTTTATTGATGTGTTGGCGAGGGCGAATCGTAGTTGTGATTTCCAGTCTCTTTTTGCGAGGCTGCGGATGCCCCACGCGCCGGTCGGAAGCGGTATGCTGGGCGGACTCAGCTGAGCAAGCGATCCGCGCTGTCTCTTCATGAGTTGACGGAAGAGGCGACACGGTGCAACTCCTATCCATCGTATTCTTTTACGGCTTGATCTTCGCCGTCGGATGTGCTGCGTACCGTCGTCGCGAACGTGGTCAGCAGGCAAGCGATTTGCTCGTCGCGGGACGCAGTCTGCCAATCTTTCTGTGCATTGCCACGATGACCGCGACGTGGGTCGGCGGTGGCTACATCAATGGCACGGCCGAAGCGATTTACGATCCTAGCTTGGGGGTGGTTTGGACGCAGGCGCCGTGGGGCTATGCGATCAGTATGGTGCTCGGCGGACTGTTCTTTGCGGGAAAGATGCGGCGACTGAGGTACACCACGCTTTTGGATCCCTTTGAACAGCGTTACGGAAAGCACATCGCGGCGTGGTTGTTCATTCCCGCGTTGGTCGGAGAGGTATTTTGGAGTGCCGCGATCCTTGTCGCCCTGGGAACGACGTTTGGAACGATATTGGACTTGGATGTATCGACATCCATTCTCGTATCGGCCGCGGTCGCGGTGAGTTACACGCTGATTGGCGGCCTTTGGTCGGTGGCCTACACCGATGTACTGCAATTGTTGTGCTTGATGTTGGGCCTGTTCATTGCGATTCCATTCGCAGTCAATCACGTCGGCGGCGCTGAGATTGTCTATCAAACCGCGTTTGAAAAGATGCCGGCCTTTCCAACAGGAACTGGTATTTGGGTGTGGGTCGACATGGCGTTGCTGCTGTGTCTTGGCGGCATTCCCTGGCAGGTCTATTTTCAACGAGTTCTGGCAGCGAAGACGGAGCAGGCTGCGGTTCGGTTTTCGATGATCGCCGCGATCGGATGTTTGCTCGCAGCGTTGCCCGCTTTGATCATCGGATGTGTTGGTTTGAGTGCCGATTGGTCGGCGACAGAGGTGGGCGAGGCTCCGGCTCCAGCGATGGTGCTGCCTTTCGTGTTGAAGTATTTGACGCCAACTTGGGTCGCCACCATCGGTCTGGGAGCCGTGGCTGCGGCGGTGATGTCCTCGGTGGACTCATCGATTTTGTCTGCGTCGTCGCTGTTCGTGTGGAACGTCTATCGACCTCAATTGCGGCCGAATGCGAGTGAGCGAGAGATATCGACGGTGCTGCGAGTCGCGATACTCACGGTTGGTGTTGCGGCAACCGCTTTAGCGCTGTCGGTTCAGAGTGTTTACGCTCTGTGGTATCTGTGCGCCGATCTCGTCTACGTGATTTTGTTCCCGCAATTGGTCGCTGCGCTTTACATGCGGGGGGCGAACGCGATCGGCGCGGTCGCGGGAATCTTGGTTGGGTTCTCGCTGCGACTCGGTGGCGGCGAGGTGACATTCGGGATCCCCGTTCTGCTTCCCTATCCATGGATATCGCCGGATGGTCAGTCGACCGATTTTCCTTTCCGGACGTTCGCGATGTTAGCGTCGCTTGTCGCGATCGTTGTTGTTTCCCGTCTGACGCGTCACCTGTCGCCGCCAAAGTCGCTGGAGCAGGTTGGGTCAGAATCCGACGTGCCCTAATCGGTTGTCGGCACGTTCTTTGGTTTCCTGAAAGTCAGGTACACACTCATCGACGCATAGTAGGCAACGTAGATTAGCGAAGCGTAGAGGATCACACGATTCGGATCGGGGAGCTGCCAAAGGATGACAAGCATCATTCCCGACCAAGCCATCGTTAGCGTGAGGGTTAGCTTCTGGAAAGAAAGCGTCCGCGTCACGTAGATGTACTTGATCGGAACGAACACGAGCGCAATCAACGACACGATAATGGCGAGGTTTGTCGTGTCGGGTAAGTGCAGCGCCAACAGATAGAGGACCGTCACGTTCCAATAGGAAGGAAATCCACGGAAGTAGTGATCGGTCGTCTTCGCATCGGCTTGGCAGAATTGATAGGCAGAAGCGAGGCAGATAGCACTTGCGACGATCAGCGAAACGCTAGGTGGCAAGAGCGACGCACGATGGAGGATCAAGGCAGGAACGATCACGTAGTTTGCAAAGTCAATCACGTTGTCCAGCAACGCGCCGTCAAATGCGGGAAGGACTTCGTTGACCCGCACAAGTCGCGCGAGTGTTCCGTCGATCGCATCAATCGCGACACCGACGACCAGCCAGATCAACGCGGTTCGCCATTGCATCGCATACGTTGCTTCGATGGCGAGCAGGCAGCAGATGACGCCGCAGGCGGTGAAGAGGTGAACGCCCCAGGCCATGCATTTTTGCAGGCTCGATGGCGTTGCTAGGGGCTGATGAGAATCACGATTCACGATTCTGCGGATCCGCTTGGGAATCGACGTGTGGTGGATGTTCCGGCCTCGGACGGGATCGCGATATCGTAACGAGATTGCGAGTTGAGGGCAGCCGATCTCCAATCCGGGCATTTCGGCGCGAATTTCGGCGGGGATTTCGGCTCACTGCAGATCCAGTTCTGGCGTGGTTCCAACCCTGGTTCAACTTCGGCCCATTGCAGCTCCATCCCATTACGGTTCCGGCTTTCCCATGTGCTCAGTCGGTGAGCGGTGGGCGATCGTCGTGGGAAACGCGGGCAGCCGAGGGATGTGAAAATTTCTGAATCGTTGTTGGCGAGCCACGTTACATTTAGGATGTGTCCCTTCTTTGACCCCTCCCATGCCGCTCACCCCAGCCTGTTCCCCTATGCGCAACTGCCGTTTTCTGGTCCTGCCTTTCGTGATGTTGGCTTTTGCCACGTGCGTCGCGGGCATTGCTCGTTCCGACGAACGTCCCAACATCCTGTTCATCTTCAGTGACGACCATGCTCCACACGCGATTGGGGCGTACGACGGATGGTTGAAGTCGGTCGATCCAACGCCCAATATCGATGTGTTGGCTTCCCAGGGCATCGTGTTCAAGAACAGCTTTTGCACGAACTCCATCTGTGGCCCGAGCCGGGCCGTGATCCAGACGGGCAAGCACAGTCACAAGAATGGGTTCATGAACAATGGCAACTCTTTTGATTGGAACCAGCAAACCTTTCCGAAGCTGTTGAGAAAGGCGGGCTACACGACGGCGATCTACGGGAAGTCGCACCTCAAGGGCGAGCCTCAAGGTTACGACGACTGGAAGGTGCTTCCCGGACAAGGTCTGTACTACAACCCCGACATGATCACGCCGGAAGGTCGCAAGCGAATTGAAGGTCACTGCACAGATGTGGTAACCGATCTAGCCGTCGAATGGCTGAAGGATGGCCGAGAAGAGGGGAAGCCATTCATGTTGATGGTTCAGCACAAGGCACCCCATCGAAACTGGATGCCCGCGCCGCGACACTTGGACTTGTATGCGGACATCGACCTGCCCGAGCCGAACACACTCTTTGACAAGTGGCATGACAACGCACCGCCGGCAAGATTTCAAGAACTGGAAATTGATCGGCACATGCATCTGAATTTCGATCTGTTCGTGGATCTTGTTCCCAGTTTTGAAGGAGACAAGCTAAAGGGTCGGTACGACAAGTCTGCCTGGCGAAACATGCAACGGATGACGCCGCGTCAGTTGGAGCTTTGGCGGGCGGCTTACGAGCCTCGGGATCGAGCGTTCCACGAAGCAGATCTCACGGCCGATGGGCTCGTGCGATGGAAGTACCAACGATACGCAAAGAATTATCTTCGTTGCGTCAAAGGCGTCGACGAAAGCGTGGGCACTTTGATGGAAACGCTGCAAGACCTCGGGCTATCCGACAATACGGTGGTGATCTACTCGTCCGATCAAGGTTTCTACATTGGCGATCATGGTTGGTACGACAAGCGATGGATGTACGAAGAGTCGCTGAAGATGCCATTGATCGTGAAGTGGCCGGGAGTCACCGCCGAGGGGTCGTCGAGTGAAGCGTTGGTGCAGAATCTCGATTATGCCGAGACCTTTCTGGAATTGGCCGGGGCCGATATTCCGGGAGATATGCAGGGCAAGTCGCTGGTGCCGTTGCTGAAGGGAAAAACCCCGGAGGATTGGCGTGACAGCATCTACTACCACTACTATGAGTACCCAAGTGTTCACATGGTGCCGCGTCAATATGGAGTGCGAAACCATCGCTACAAGTTGATGCGGTTCTATCAGTTCGATGAATGGGAGTTCTATGATCTTGAAAAGGATCCCGACGAACTGACTAACCAGTACGAAAATCCCGACTATGCTGATCAGGTCGCGGAGATGAAGACCGAGCTCGAACGTCTGCGAAAGCTCTATGACGATGACAGCGATGTCTCCGTCCAGACGGAAGAATGGCAGGAGACGATTCGAAAGCCCGCCGTGGCCACGAAGTAAGATCGTCCGGGGAGGGAGCGGATTCGAGCAGTTGGAGAGCAGAAATTTCGGTTTGCCGCTGGTGATCATGCTCGATCGGAGTCGCGGCGGTTTGTCGCGGCGGCGTTCCCAGCGTTGTCATGGAGGGTTCGGAAGGGCTTGTCCGTCAGAGCCTCGGTCGCGAGCGAGGCTCGTAAAGACCTTGGCGAAGGATGGATTGGCTCGAGCGGAGAGAGTGTCTTGGCACTTGCAGAAGCTCGCAAATGTAAATCGGTACGGATCGCAGCGTTCCTGCGTCCTTGGATGGCACGGTTCGATGCGGATGTGCCCTCCACCGCCTTGCGGGGGTGGGACCCATCCATCACACTCCCCGCGGGCTCAACATCTATGGGATTCCGCGGAACCGACGTAAAAGGCAAGTGATGGCAAATGAACTCGACGGATCGCTTGCCACATCGGGCGTGGATGCGAAGGCGGAGACGCCAACCACCCAACAGCTAATCCACGACACGATTTCACAGTACGTGGCAGCGAATCTGGGCTTTCAAGTCGACTCGATCGGTTACGACGATTCGCTCTTCGATCTTGGGATCGACTCGATGGGCGTGGCCGAGATTTCGGCGGGCATCGAGGAAAAGACCGGTAAGCGACTGGTGGCAGAGGCCGTCTTTGAGCTCGAGACGATCAATGAACTGAGTGAATACGTCGATAGCCTGCAGCCGATCGGTGAGACTCAGAGTCAGTTCTCGCCGCTTGGAAATGGCGCTGCGAATCCATCTGCTGAAGGCAACTCAGTGTCCGCCTCTGAGGCGGCAATGATTCACGGGTCGGAGGCCGATCCGTTGGATCACTATCGGCGTCTGAATCGAAGGGTGAATCAGCTGAAGGAAGCTGACATGTACTTCTTCGAATCGGTGATCTCCGAGCACAACGACGCTTGGGTAGTCGCCGATGGA
>JBPCVD010000513.1:0-10525 GCA_051010815.1 Rubripirellula sp. | reverse complement strand
AACCTTCGACCTCTGACATCGACCAACCACCGTCATCGGTCTTGGTCCACTGAACCTCGACCGTCTTGATACCACGCAACTTGCCGTCGTCGTCGAGCAAGAACTCCTTACTGAGAATCTGGTACTCGCGAGGATCACGACCGAATTTTGCGGACGCCTCTTCATGGCCATAGTCGACGCGGAAAACTCTTGGCCACTCGGGCCACGGGTTATCGTCTGCACGGTCTTCCGGCGGCTGGGGAAGCAGTTCGAAGTTCACCAAACTGCGACAACCATGTCGGATACTCGTCCCAATGCAGTCCGTCCCGGTGTCACCGCCGCCGATCACGATCACGTCCTTGCCCTCGGCACTGATGAAGTCGCCGATGCTGTCTCCGTGAACGATCTGCTTCGTATTTCCCGTCAGAAACTCCATTGCAAAGTGGACGCCGTCGGTCTCCCGATTCGGAATCGGCAAGTCACGAGGCTTGGTCGCACCGCAAGCCAGCAACACTGCATCAAAATCACTTTGCAGCTGCTTTGGATCGATGTCCCCACCAACATTTGCATTGGTCACGAAGGTGATTCCCTCAGCCGTCATTTTGTCGACGCGTCGCTGCACGGCTTCCTTGGACAACTTCATGTTTGGAATCCCGTACTGAAGCAGGCCGCCGATTCGATCGGCGCGCTCGTACACGGTAACCTCATGACCGACCTGATTCAGTTGATCAGCTGCCGACAAGCCGGCAGGCCCGCTACCAACGATGGCAATCTTCTTGCCGGTTCGCGACTTGGGAGGTTTCGGCTTGATCCAACCTTCCGCCCAAGCGCGATCGACAATCGCGTTTTCAATGTTCTTGATCGTCACGGGCGGATTCGTGATCCCCAGCACGCACGAACCCTCGCAGGGTGCTGGACAAGTCCGACCTGTGAACTCCGGGAAGTTATTGGTCTTGTGCAACCGCTCGCTGGCTTCTTTCCAACGATTGTTGTAGACCAGATCGTTCCACTCAGGAATCAGATTATCGATCGGGCAACCGGTGCCTGACTGGCAGAACGGCACACCACAGTCCATGCATCGCGCACCTTGCTCCTGCAAGTGCTCGACTCGTGGTTCGGTGTAGATCTCGTCGTAGTCATTGATGCGCACAACCGGCAAACGCCAAGGTACTTTTTTGCGATCGAACTCTTTGAATCCCGTTGGCTTTCCCATCTTGTTGCTGCCTGATGATTAGTTGGAGGTGAATTGTTTCAATCGTATGGAGGATTCGCTGGCAGCCTGGAAGATTCACCAGGCTGACCCACATGTGTCATGGCAACGAATCAGGCGTTGGCCGTCTGCTGTTGCTTCATTTCGTTCAAGACGCGTTTGTAATCCGTCGGCATCACTTTGATGCACTGGGTCAAGAACTCACTCCAGTTCTCGATTACCTGCTTGCCAACGGAGCTGTCAGTGAACTGCACGTGTCGCTGGATCAACTCCTTTACCTCAGCTTCCTCCTCTGGCGATTCAATTTTCTCCAACTCGACGGTCGCCAAGTTGCAATTCAAATTGAAGTCACCTTCACGGTCCCAGATGTAGGCGATTCCACCTGACATGCCGGCCGCGAAATTACGTCCGGTCGGCCCGAGGACCACGACACGACCGCCAGTCATGTATTCACAACCATGGTCGCCCACACCTTCGATGACAGTTCGAGCACCGCTGTTGCGAACACAAAAACGTTCGGCGGCACGCCCACGGAAGTACGCCTCGCCGCCCGTTGCACCGTACAAACAAACGTTGCCAATCAGGATATTCTCCTGCGGTGTGAAGCTACTCTCGCGAGGAGGGTAGATCACGATGCGACCACCACTGAGACCTTTGCCAACGTAGTCATTGGCATCGCCCTCCAAATCAATCGTCACGCCGTGCGAGAGAAATGCACCCAGACTTTGACCCGCCGAACCGGTCAACTCGATTCGTATCGTGTCATCCGGCAACCCATCTTGGCCGTAACGTTTGGCGACCTCATTGCTGAGGATCGTGCCAACCGTTCGGTTGATGTTGATGATGGGTGTCTTGATGGTGACCGGTTCCTTCGACTCCAAAGCCGGTTTGGCCTGGTCCAACAGAACGGTCATATCAAGCGACTTTTCCAGTCCGTGGTCTTGTGCCTGCGAGCAAATCACCCCAACGTCGTCATGCGGCTTGTTGGCGGGCATCAGGACAGACGTCAGATCCAGCCCGTCTGCCTTCCAGTGCTGTATCGCTTTGTCCGTCTTGAGCACATCGCTGCGTCCAACCATCTCATCGATCGATCGGAAGCCAAGCTTGGCCATCAACCGGCGAGCTTCCTCCGCGACCATGAAGAGGTAGTTCACAACGTGTTCAGGCTTCCCATTGAACTTCTGTCGAAGCTCTGGGTCTTGCGTCGCAATCCCCACCGGGCAAGTGTTGAGATGACACTTTCGCATCATGATGCAACCCAGCGTGATGAGCGGGGCAGTGGAGAAGCCGAACTCCTCCGCTCCGAGCAACGCCGCAATCACGACGTCGCGGCCTGTCTTCAGCCCGCCATCGGTCTGAAGTACGACACGACTCCGCAGATCGTTGAGTACGAGAACCTGATGCGTCTCAGCGATGCCAAGCTCCCAGGGCAAACCCGCATGCTTGATGCTGGTCAGCGGCGAAGCTCCCGTTCCGCCGGTGTCTCCCGAGATCAAGATGTGATCGGCATGCGCTTTCGCCACTCCAGACGCGATCACGCCGACACCCACCTCACTAACAAGCTTCACGCTGATCCGCGCTGCGCGGTTGGCGTTCTTGAGATCATGAATCAGCTGAGCCAAATCCTCGATCGAGTAAATATCGTGGTGAGGCGGTGGGCTGATCAGGCCCACTCCCGGCGTGCTGTACCGAATCCTCGCGATGTTGTTGTCAACTTTACGCCCCGGAAGTTCGCCACCTTCACCCGGCTTGGCACCTTGCGAAATCTTGATTTGAATCTCATCCGCATTCGTCAAATACTCGATCGTCACCCCGAAACGGCCCGAAGCAACCTGCTTGATCGCGGAGCGTTTCGAATCACCGTTTTCAAGAGGCAGGAATCGAACCGGATCTTCGCCGCCTTCACCGGTGTTGCTTTTGCCACCAAGACGATTCATCGCAATGGCTAGCGTCTCGTGCGATTCCGCACTGATGCTGCCGAAGCTCATCGCCCCGGTGCAGAAACGTTTCACAATCTCGCTCGCTGACTCGACTTCATCCAATGAAATCGGAGCGCCCTTGTCATCGTCAAACTCCAACAACCCTCTCAACGTGCAACGTGAGCGACTGTCTTCATTGATTGCATGGGCAAATTTCCAGTAAGCACTCTCGTCGTTCTTACGAGCCGCCAGTTGCAAACTTGAGATTGAATTCGGCGACCACGCATGCTTCTCGCCTTCTGCACGCCAGTGGTATTCACCAAGGTTCGGTAACGACCGCAAGCGTCCTTCCGGATTCTCGGGGTAGCCGAGATTGTGGCGACGCAAGGTCTCTTCCGCGACAACGTCGAACGACACGCCCTGGATACGGCTGGCCGTTCCGACGAAGCAAGTGTCGATGATCTCATCTTTCAATCCGAGGGCTTCAAAGATCTGAGCACCTTTGTAACTCTGCAATGTACTGATGCCCATCTTGGCCATCACTTTCAACATGCCTTTGGCGACACCTTTGCGGTACGCGGCCACGACTTTGTCGTCGTCCAAAGATGGATCCATCAGACCATCGCGTCGAGCCTGCCATAGTGCTTCGAAAGCGAGATAGGGATTGATCGCGTCCGCCCCGTAGCCAATCAGCAAACAGTGATGATGAACCTCACGTGCTTCGCCCGTTTCAATCGCCAAACCGATTCGCGTCCGCTTGGCCTGTTTGACCAAGTGGTGGTGGACGGCACCGACGGCCATCAGGGCACTGACGGGAACTCGATCATGCCCCACCGAGCGGTCGCTCAGCACAACCAACTCAATGCCTTCATCGGCGGCGGCCTCGGCCTCCGCAGAGATTCGGGCTAACGTCTTTTGAATCCCCGACTTGCCCTCGCTGCGATCAAAGGTGATATCGATCACGCGACTTTGCCAGCCCTTGTGATTGATGTGCTTGAGCGCTGCGATTTCCTCGTTGGTCAGGATCGGGTGATCCACCAGTAAGCGGTGACAGTGTTCCGGCGTCGCCGCCAACAGGTTTTGCTCTGGGCCGATGTAGCACTCCAAAGACATGATCACTTCTTCGCGGATCGAATCGATCGATGGGTTGGTCACTTGCGCGAACAACTGCTTGAAGTAATCGTAAATCATCCTCGGCTTGTCGCTTAGGCAGGCGATCGCACTGTCGTTGCCCATCGATCCAACCGGGTCGCGCAACTGCTCGACGAGTGGCCGAAGCATGAAGTTCATCGTCTCCGCCGTATAGCCGAATGCCTGCATGCGTGGCAGCAAGGATTCACTGTTGAATCCGTGCGGCTCACTTTCGGGGTGCAAGTCGGACAGGCGAATACGCTGGTCTTTCAACCAGTTGCCGTACGGCTTCGCGCGGGCAAAGTCACTTTTCAATTCCTCATCGGGAATCAAACGCCCCGCTTGGAAGTCCACCAAGAACATCTTGCCCGGTTGTAGTCGACCCTTTTCTTTCACGATCGAAGGATCAACGGGAAGCACGCCGACCTCACTGCCCATGATCACACGATCATCGTGGGTGATGTAGTAGCGACTGGGACGTAAACCGTTTCGGTCCAAGGTGGCACCGATGTAATGTCCGTCGGTGAACGCAATGGATGCCGGCCCATCCCAGGGCTCCATCAAACACGAGAAGTATTCGTAGAACGCTCGCTTTTCCTCCGGCATGGTTTCATGCTTTTGCCATGCCTCGGGAACCATCATCATGATGGCTTCCTGCAAGGTCCTCCCGTTCATCAACAAAAACTCAAGCACATTGTCGAAGGTGCCTGAGTCACTGCAGTGCGGTTCCACCACAGGAAACAAATTTGGCAAGTCGTCGCCGAACAGCTCACTCTCGGCCGATCCCTCTCGAGCACGCATCCAGTTCTTGTTGCCACGAAGCGTGTTGATCTCTCCGTTGTGGCTCATGAAACGCAACGGCTGCGCGCGATCCCAACTTGGGAACGTATTGGTCGAGAACCGGCTATGCACCATGGCCAGATGCGTCTCGAAGTCCTCGTCTCGCAGGTCAGGGAAGTACGGCAACACCTGTGCTGGCGTCAGCATGCCCTTGTAAATGATGACTTTCGTGCTGAGCGAGCAAATGTAAAACATCAACGCCTGCTCGAGCGAATCGCTGCCTCGGAGCTGATGGCTAGCCTGCTTGTGGATCATGTAGAGCTTGCGTTCGAACGCATCACCCTCCAAACCATTTTCCGCACCCACGAAAATCTGTTCAATGACCGGCTCACTCGTACGCGCGGTTGGCCCCACATCGGCCAAGTCCGTCATCTGCGGGACATCGCGCCAACCGATGAAATTCTGACCGGCGTCGGTAACAAGCTTCTCGATGCGTGTTTTGCAAAATTCTCGCTCCTTCTCGTCCTGAGGCAGGAACACCAATCCGGCGGCAAACTTACCGGGCTCCGGTAGATCGACACCTAGATCCTGCTTGGCGACCTTGCGCAGAAACTTGTGCGGCAAGCCACACATGATGCCGGAGCCATCGCCGGTGTTCGGCTCACAACCACACGCACCACGATGATCCATCGCCTGCAAAATCTGATCCGCATCCAAGACGTTCTGGTGGCTGGGCACACCCTTGATGTGCGCGATGAAGCCAACGCCACAAGCGTCCTTCTCAAGCTCGGGATCGTAAAGACCTTGGGCGGGCGGTAGATGGAATAGGTTTTTCATTTCGTTTTTCATCATCGTTGAGTTTCCTGTTCTGGTCCGTCGCGCGACGACGCCCGTTCGACAGCTCAAAGGGATCAGGGGCCGCGAGACTATCCGCCGCCTGTCCGCCTCAAGCCGCTCTCAGGCGACGATCGAGGTGCCGGTCCCGGCTTCGATCGTGGCGGCTTCCACGGCAAGCTTCCCGCTGCCGGATTTACTTCGTTTCCCCGATTCGAGCGGCCGTCCCAAGAGAAGAGAGCCAAACTCACTGGCAGCTCGACTCAAGCGGCCTGATCGACGGAAGATAATGCCGAGCGGACGCGTCATGCGCAACTCTCGGCATGCGACGACTCGCAAAGAGCCGTTCGCGGTTTCGCGACGAACCGCCGCTTCGGGAACAATGCCAATGCCGCGACTGGCTTGGATCGCCCGAATCATGGAGTCCGCATTATCGAACTCCATTCGTACTTTGACCGAGATTCCCGCCTTGGATAAACACTGGTCGATCTCCTGCCGCAATTGCAGGCCAGGATCAAAGCCGACCATCTCAATCCCTCGCAATTGCGAAAGGGTCACCTCATGCTGAGTGGCAAGCTGGTGCTCCGAGGAACAGACCAACCGCATTGGCTCCTGTTGCCATGGCACGAACTGTAGGTCCTTGGTGTTCTTCGGGAAGCTGACAAGCCCAAAGTCAACTTCCCCTTCGCTGGTCATCTCAAAGACGCGGTCGTTCGAGCCAAAGTCGGTTCGCACATCGACCTCGGGATGCAACCGCGCAAAGGCTTCGCTCGCCTCGGGCATGTAGCTCAAACCAACCGACACGATCGTGCCGATGGTGACCTGACCGCTCAGCTGCCTGCTCGTGCTGCGAACCTCTTGCTCCAAACGCTCATAGCTTCGCAGGATCCCGCGCAGGCCACCCAAATAAGTCTTGCCCGCAGGCGTAAGCACGAGCGGTCGCTTCGATCGATCGATCAGCTCAACGCCCACAGACTCTTCCAAATGCTGGATCGCTTGACTAACAGCACTCTGGGTTAATTGATGAACGGCCGCAGCTTTAGAGAAGCTTCGTTGCTCGGCGATTGTGCAGAAGAGTTCCAGGGTCCGTAGATGCAAAGCGACTTACTTGTATTAATCTAGCTAATAGTTCGAATGTCCGCCTGAAATCCGATTAATGCAAGTTAAGTATCGGTTCTGAGCTCGTCAACCCTTACTGGAAGGTTCAAGCAGCACTCGCGCCCTGGAATCGCTTCGGTAGTGTAAATGCGTATAGAACCGTGATCCCACCAGCACTCATAATCACCCAGGGAAACCACTCTTGAGGACGCCATTCACGGGTCTCGGCAGAGGGGGTGCTGATCGGATTGATGAAGTTGCTGGCCTTCGTTTCCGACGCTGAATAGAGATTCGCGCTGTCGATTACCATGCATTCAAGCCCGATGATGATCGCCATGAGCCCGAGGGCGATGAAGATGGAACGCCACATTTGAATTTTCCACAGAAGAGAGAAAGTAGCCTCTTCATGGAAATCGTCAGCTGACTGCCAACAGCATCACCAACTTGTTGATGCCTGATAACGCCGCAAGAAACGGAAACATCGGTACATCCGTTCAACCAAACCGAGTCGCGCGCGAAGGAGCCCCCTCGAACGCATTTACCGTTTTGAATTGCCGCTGAATCGTCGCCGGATGGGCATCGAGATCAACGACTGGGTTTGAACCGACGTTCAATCGTCGTTGGGACGCCTGGAGAGATCTTTCACCGACTCGACCAGGGCGATCGCGTGCTCGACAGGCGTCTCTTTGAAGACACCATGCCCGAGGTTGAAAATGTGACCCGGTCGACCTGCGACCGACTGCAAGAGCTGGTCGACGGCATCACGAATCACGTCGGGATCAGCAAGCAACACGGAAGGATCGAGATTGCCTTGCACGGAGCAGTCGTGCCCGATTCGCTGCCAGGCAACATCCAGCGGTATCCGCCAATCCACGCCAACGACGGTCCGGCGATCGCCGCGAAGCAACGGCAGCAACTCAGGATTGCCCGTCGCGAAATTGATTACCGGCACACCTGGAGTGATGCCTGCGATGATCTGCTTCATCCACGGCAACACGTGCTTCGTATAATCCGCTGGTGAAAGGCAGCCAGCCCAACTGTCAAACAGTTGTACACACTGAGCGCCAGCGGCGATCTGATGATTGAGGTAGACGGTGATCGCTTGGGACAGTTTCTCCATGAGCAACTCCCATCCGCCGCAATCACTGTGCATAAGCTTCTTGCTGTTGACGTACTGTCGACTGCCGCCGCCTTCGATCGCGTAACTCGCCAATGTGAAGGGAGCACCCGCAAACCCAATCACGGGGATCGAGTCGGGAATGTCCGCACGTGTTTGCCGCACCGTCTCGTAAACAAAGTCGAGTTCTTCGGGCGAATCCAACTCGCGGACACGTTTGACATCCGCCAGCTCGCGAACCGGGTTGTGAATCACCGGCCCATCCCCTTTCGCGAACTCCAGATCGAATCCCATGGGGACCAGGATGGGGAGCAAATCCGAGAAGATGATCGCTGCATCGACTCCCAGGCGATCAACGGCCGTGCACATGACTTCGCTGCACAACTTGGGTTTGCGGCACAACTCCAGGAAGCTCTGTTTCGCTCTCACCTCCCGATACTCGGCCATGTAGCGGCCTGCCTGACGCATCAGCCATACAGGTGTCCGCTCCGTTTGCTCGCCGCGACACGCACGCATGAAGAGGCTGTCGTTGGCAGGGTGATCAAGGTTGGCGGCCGGCGGCGATGCGACGCGCCAACGCTTTTTCGCCTCGACCATCGCGACACCGCGATTCGCAGCCTCCGTAACAAGGTGCCCCATCTTCGGGTGACTTGGCTCCATATCGACATGCAAGTCACATTCTTCCAGCATCTGCGTGGTGGTCGGGCCGATGGAGGCGATCACGGTTCGGTGCAACCCGTCTCGGAGTTCATCGACGATGTTCAATTGCTCGGCCATTCGCAGCAGATTGACGACCTGATGCGCGCTGGTCAGCAACAACAGGTCACGTTCTCCCGCCGCAAGAGCACGCACGTTCTGTTCCAGCGGCGCCGTATCCTCGGGGAATTCCCAGCCGTAAACCCGCACGGGCTCCACCGTGGCTCCACGCGCCTCGAGGCCCGCGACGAGTGAAGCGTTGGTGACACCGTATTCCTGCAATCCCACGATCTGATTCGAAATGGGCACATGGGCGTCGATCGTCTGCAGAAGTTCACGCCAGGTGTTTGGCTCTGGAACCCGATGCGTTGGTGTCAGCCCGACCTCTCGCATCGCGGCTGCGGGCTTGGGACCGCGGCAGATCGTCACCACATCCGAAAGGGAATCAATGAAACGCTGGCGATCCAGATGTCGTTCAATCGCGCGCAGCAGGTACCGGAAGCCAACCCCGGTCGTCAACACAACGACGCTGACATGCCCCGTCATCAGCCGATAGGCAAAGTCAATCGCGCCGCGATTCGGGTCGATCGGGACTTCGCGCATGGAGGGGCTGACGTGCGCAACACCACCGATTCGAGAAATCAAACGCGTCATGTCATCTGCGCGTCGGCTCTCGAGGGAAGCAACATGGAGTCCTTGAAAATCGGCTTCAGCCTTCGGCATCGGTGCTATCAGAATCGAGGGAGTGGGTTGGGAGCTAGCAGTGGCGTCATTGTAGGGAAATCCTGGGAAGTTACGATGTGCTGCCAGGGTTGAAACGACTCTTCACGATGCCCCAAAACCCCTAACCGTTCCAGGACGAAGCCGCCACGCTTAACTTCTCATGCCACGCAGCCCGATCAAGCGTCCTCCCGCAAGTCTCGACTTAAGCAAGGTTCTCCGCGATGTCGACGATCTGCCTCCGATCCTCAGCAGCCAATCTCTGTTTGGGAACGACGCCCCTCTGGAGATCGAAGTCGGATCGGGCAAGGGTCTGTTTCTTTCAACCGCATCGGCCGCCAATCCAACGGTCAATTTCGTTGGGATCGAAATCATGGCCAAATATGCAGCCCATGCCGCAGGACGCCTGCTGCGGGACCGAAAGGATCAACACGATCCGGTCGACAACGCACTGATGGTCAGCGGCAATGCCGAACCCTTGTTTCAGAGTCGAATCGAGCCTGGGACCTTAGAAGCGGTGCACGTCTACTTTCCGGATCCCTGGTGGAAGAAGAGGCATCGCAAACGCCGCGTCGTGAACGAAACGAGCATTCAAAACTTCTCCCGCACACTTCGTAAGGGCGGACGGTTTCATTTCTGGACGGACGTGCTCGACTACTTTGAATCGACGGTCGAGCTGATCGCCGAACTCGCACCCGAATTCGGGGTCCCGATTCCCGAGGAGGAAGCGCAAGCGACGCACGACCTCGACTACCGCACGCATTTCGAGCGTCGAAGCAGGCAGCACCAAATTCCGGTCTACCGGGTTCGCTACGAAAAAAAGTAGTCGGCGTCGAGCGGAAGCTCACACGGCCGAGCTGTTTACGGATTTGCGTCCGGCACCGGAAGTTGCGGCAGGCCTTGCGACGAGCCAGGTGCGGGTGGCGCGGGTGGCGCGGGTGGCGCGGGTGGCACCGGTGGCTGTGCTACAGGTAGTCTTGCTGCGGGTGGCGGCGGAATGTTTCTGCCCGACGACGTTGCGGCATCAGGCAGCGGTTGCAC
>JBPCVD010000512.1:0-9868 GCA_051010815.1 Rubripirellula sp. | reverse complement strand
CCTTGGTAGCGGCCGCATTCTCGATCAGCTCACGCACTTCCGATCGCGTTTTGTCGTCCAAGACGGTGAAAATGCCGTAGTTCGACTTGTCCCCAGGTATGTCGGTAGTGTCCAGCCATTCCTGATTGGCGTACCAATAGAAGTTCTCGCCGGCGGTAATGTCGGGGCTGAAAAGAGACTTGTCGATTCCGGAAGCCTTGACGCTTTCTGATCCCGCATCCCCTTCGGCCGCTGTCTCTTGCGAAAGATCGGCCACTGTCTCTTGCGAAAGAGCTGTCTCCTGCGAAAGAGCGAGTGCAGAGGCAAGCAGGGGAATGAAGGCTGCAGCAATAAGCTTTCGATAGATCACAATGCGTTCAGTGGGTTGGAGAGACTCTCAAGACTGCCGACGAATCGGGCACAACTCTTACGTTCCTGGAAGCAAATATCGTATGGATTTCGAGCTGCGTTGTTAACGCCAATCGCTGCACCAATCTTTCGTATGGACGCCGCTGCGAATCCGCCATTCACGAAGTTCGCTCAGCAACTCTTCTTTGACCACCGCGGATGACGGGTCAGACCATAGATTCCTCAACTCCTGGGGATCAGCGACCAGGTCGAACAGTTGGCCGTCGGGTTCGTCAAGGAAATGGACCAGCTTGTGTGTCTGACTACGAACCATGGTCATGAACTCGCAGCCGGTAAGCACCGCGTCCTTGACCTGTTCGCAGTAGACGAATTCCCGTCCCTTAAACGTCTCGGATTCGTTTGGTTCAAGTGCGGTCGAAAGAGATTGGGCTTCCCAATCGGAAGGTGGTTCGATACCAGCCCATTCGAGAATCGTGGGGCCAATGTCCATCTGCTGAACCATCCCTTCGACCGCTCGGGACTCACCGAATCGGCTCGGCGACCACACGATCATCGGGACTCGCGTGATTTGCTCGTACATCGTCCACTTTTGGCTATGGCCATGATCGGTCAGGCAGTCACCGTGGTCGCTGGTGAAAATGATGATGGAGTCGTCGAGATAGCCGTTTCGTTCCAACGCGTCGACGATCTCTCCGACCTTCTCGTCGATCATGGTCACATTGGCAAGGTAATAGGCCCGCTGACGATGCCGTTGCTCATGGGTGGGGTGGAGATCCATGATCACCGAATCGTGATCGATTTCTTGATTGTGGACACGCAGTTCTTTTAACGCGGGAGGCTGGTTTTCAAGCTCTTCCTGAGTGAGTGGCAGCAGGGGCAGGTCCTTCTTCAGATAGGGCTCCGCATAACGTGGAACGGGATCGTAGGGAGGATGGGGCCCGGGAAACCCGATCTGCAGAAACAACGGCTTCATCTTCGGCTTGTTTTCAATCCACCATGTTGCCATGTCGCCAACGAACATGTCCGGATGCGTGTCCTCAGGAAGCTCCCAGTCGAAGGCGCCTAGCGCCGCGTCGTAATCGTCGCGTTTACGATAGAACTCGCGCTGCTGTTTGACCAAGCCGCGATAACGGAGAGCTCGGTCCCACTCATCAAAGAAGTAGCGTCCCTCCAGGTAGCGATCCTTGTTCTCAACGACGAATCGTTCATGGAAGCCAAGCTCCGTTTGGAAGGGCCACGTATGCATCTTGCCGATGTTCGTGCAGTAATAGCCAGAGTCGTTCAGAAGTTGGATCCAGCTGCGACGCCAAGAGTCGGCGTTTTTAAGGATGCCGGTTGTGTGGGGATAATATCCCTTGAACAGACTTGCGCGAGCGGCAGCGCAAGAAGCCGCGGTCACGTGGCATTGATTGAACGAAACTCCTTCGCGAACCAATCGATCCAAGTTGGGAGTATCGACGTGGGGATATCCCAACGCAGCGATCGTATCAAATCGCTGCTGATCGGTGATGATGAAGATGACATTGGGACGCTGGTCGTTTTCGATTCGTTTTTGAACGAACATGCTCGTCTCAAGGCTGTGTGTAGCAGTGGGTGCGGGCGGCAGTCCGGCGCGACTAAGAGACCGCGAGAACAGACGCGAAACAGCCTAGCCAATTGCATTGGAATCGATAACCTGCCGGTTCCCACGCTGCCTGACGCTACTTCGAAATATCGCACGTCCACGGGTCAGACGCCTGCCTGTGGCTCGCACGAGGGCTGCATTCCGGCAAATTTGCTATCCGCTCTCGACTCTGCGACCATGAAGGAACGATTCGAGAGCTGTTTGCCGCACAACGATGATGGCGGCCGAATCGGCCTTGTCACTTCTTTTCCTGGAGCCGTCCGGATGTCGCGTTCAACGCTCTTGCTGCTAGCTTGCGGTTTTGTCGTCCTGTTGCCGTCGGTCCCGACCCAGGGCGCGGACAATCAATCTTCAAGTGATCCGTTCGCGGGCGGCGGAAAAAGTGCATCGCAGAATCGTCCTGCCGAGGCCCCCAAGAACGCCCCCGCTGCGGTACGTGTGGTCGCTGACGATCCCTTTGGGGCTGATCCGTTCGGTGGCGGCGGCAAGAAATCGGCTGGCAATCCCAATGGTCGCAATCGGATCACCGACGATCCCTTTGCGGAGGGTCCTTCGAATGCGGCTCGAAAGGGACGCAAGCCGCCGGCCGGCGTGACGCGGGCCGTGTCTGCGACCGTCAAATCAGCGCGTCATCCCGATGAAACGCAGGCGGCGTACATTCGAAGACGACTTGGAGAACGGACGAGTTTGCAAGCCATTGAGATGCCGCTCGAGGATTTTGCGGGACTTGTCGCCGAAACGGTGGACATTCCAGTGGTTATCAACCGTCGTGCTCTCGAGGAACTTGGGCTTTCGATCGATCTCCCTGTCAACGTGCAGTTCCGAGATCTGTCGCTCAGGAGCGTTCTGCGGATTGCGTTAGAAGAGTTTGATCTAACGTACGCGGTCCGCAATGAGGTGTTGGAAATCACCACGGACGAATCCGCGGAACAGAATCTGGTTTTGGAAACCTATACGTTTCCGGCGTCGATTTCCTCGAAATCGGATCAGGTCGTCTTGATGCTGGTGCGTTCGGTGAGCCCGAACAAGTGGGATCAGTTAGGCGGCACCTGTACGGTCTCGGCGCTCGACAACGTGTTGGTCGTATCCGCAACCGAGCCGGTTCACGAGGGTGTCGTCGAGTTTCTTGAGAAGATCGACGCGGCTTACAAACGGCATGTTGACCGGCCCAAGGGCGGACATTGAACCGCATCGGGGACGCATTTCTGCGGGCAGTCACCGGGAGCCGGTCAGAACGTTGCCAATTGCGGTAGTTGGGGCCGTTGCCAACGCGAGCGAACCGCCGTCACCCCCGTGCGGTAATGACGCAGCCGAAGGTGGCCTCGTCGTGTCGGCATCCTCCGTTGGACCGACTATACTGCAGCCGATTCGCCCATTCGAACTCCGGCTGACACCGCATGTCTGTTGCACTCTTTGTCCCCTGCTACGTGGACCAGTTTTATCCGGACGTTGCGATTGCCACGTTGGAGCTGTTAGAGAGGCTTGGCGTTGATGTTGTCTATCCGCCTGGACAGACCTGCTGTGGTCAACCGATGGCAAACACGGGTTGCAATGCTGACACGGAGCCCGTGGCGCATCGTTTCGTAGAAATGTTTGCTGATTTCGACGCGATCGTTTGTCCTTCGGGGTCGTGCACGGCCATGATTCGGCATCACTATGCCGAATATTTTGAAGCGGATGATCCCAAGTTCAATCATGTCGCCAGCCGTACCTTCGAGCTGTGCGAATACCTGCATGATGAACTCCAAGTCCAGCAGCTCGATGTGCATTTTCCTCATCGCGTCTCGCTGCACAAGAGCTGCCATGGATTGCGTGAACTCCGATTGGGATCCAGCAGCGAGTCGATGACGCCACGGGTCGACAAGATCCGGTCCGTTCTGGATTTAGTCGACGGAATCGAATGGTGCACTCCCGAGCGTAGCGACGAATGTTGTGGCTTTGGCGGGACTTTTTCGGTCAATGAAGCGGACGTGTCTGCAGCCATGGGACGCGACCGAATTCAGGATCATGTGGAATCGGGTAGCGATGTGTTGGCTTCCGCCGACATGAGTTGCCTGATGCACCTTCAGGGATTGATTCGACGCGAGAATCGACCCATTCACGTGATGCACGTGGCCCAAATCTTGGTTGGACGCCCCATTCACCACTCAGCCGCGAATTGACTTCCCGTGAAGCTTCCCATCGTTGACCATCCGACGGCCGCCCACGCTTTTGTGACCAATGAGGAACGCTCTCAATGGCATGACAAAGCACTGTGGTTTGTTCGAAGCAAACGCGACAAACAGGCCCACTCCGTCGCGGAATGGGAGTACTTGCGGTCGTTGGCTTCGCAGATCAAGACGCACACGGTTGCGAATCTCGATCGATACATTGAGGAATTCGAACGCAATGCGACGGCGCTAGGAGCGGTCGTTCATTGGGCTGCTGATGCAGAGGAACACAATCAGATTGTGCTCGATATTCTGCGTCAACACGAGACTTTTCGCATCGTGAAAAGCAAGTCGATGCTCACCGAGGAATGCGGCCTCAATCACTTCCTGGAGGACAACGGGATCGAGGTGGTCGACACGGACCTGGGCGAGCGAATCGTGCAGCTTCGTGAAGAGACGCCGAGTCACATCGTGCTGCCCGCGATCCATATTAAAAAGGAAGAGGTCGGCGATACATTTCACGAGCATCTGGGGACGGATGAGGGTGCCTCCGATCCGAAGTATCTCGCGGAGGCAGCGCGCGGGCATCTTCGCGGTAAGTTTCTGTCAGGTGAGGTGGGGATTACGGGGGTCAACTTTGCGATCGCAGAGACAGGCGGGTTCGTCGTCTGCACGAATGAGGGGAACGCAGACCTGGGCGTCTCGTTACCGCCGGTTCATATCGCCTGCATGGGGATCGAGAAGCTCATCCCTCGATTCGAGGACCTGGCTGTCTTCACGCGGTTGCTTGCCAGATCTGCGACGGGGCAACCCATCACCAGCTACACGTCACATTTTCATGGTCCGCGGGACGAAGCCAGCGAACTTCACATCGTTTTGGTGGACAACGGTCGCAGCCGGCTACGCGAGAGCAAAGAGTTTCGGGACGCGCTGCATTGCATTCGGTGTGGCGCCTGCATGAATACGTGCCCGGTCTATCGACGCAGTGGTGGGCATAGTTACAACGCCACCGTCCCGGGGCCGATTGGATCTGTCTTGTCCCCGACACGCGACGCGAAGAGTTACAAGAGCTTGCCCTTCGCCTGCAGTTTGTGTGGCTCCTGTACCGACGTGTGTCCGGTCAAAATCCCGCTTCATCACCAGCTTCTTGCTTGGCGAAAAGAGTTGGTTGGAAAACGCCTGCTGCCGCTCGGGAAGCGAATCAGCATGAAAGGGGCGTCGTGGTTATTCCAGCATCCGTTGATGTTCCGATTCGCTGGCAAGGCTGGGCGTACAGGCCTGAAATGGGCACCGCGATGGATGACTCACAACCGTTTCAACGCCTGGACGATCGCGCGGGAGCTTCCCGAACCTCCGCAGGAAAGCTTTCGTGATTGGTACCAGCGGAATCGAGAGGATTGAACATGGATTCGATCGAAAAGCATCAGAGCGAGATTGCAGCCACGGTTGGAAGTCGCCGGGCCATCATGGATCGTTTACGAAGTCGGGTGGTCGATGGGCCCCAACTACCGACCGTGGACACCACCCAACTGACGTCGTTTGACGAGCCGCTCGAAACTTTCATGACGATACTTCGTTCTGTGGGCGGCGAGCCGCACTTGATCGGACGCCCTGCAGAAGGACACGCGATACTGGAAGAGATCCAGGTGTTTCGCGATGCAAAGAGGGTTGCATCGCTTGTCCCAGAGCTGACCGCTGGCAATGTCGACGTTTCCGTGATCGATGATCCGCATGCGTTGTCGACGCTCGATTGGGCGATCGTCCCTGGCGATTTTATGGTCGCGGAAAATGGATCCATTTGGATTGACGGCGGTAACTTGCCGCACCGGGTCATGATTTTCATCGCTCAATACTTGGCCATCGTCGTGCCGAAAAAGCAGATCGTGCATCACATGCATCAGGCGTACGCACGGATTGGGAAGCCGCCGCAACCATTTGGCGTATTCGTTTCAGGCCCAAGCAAAACGGCCGATATAGAACAGAGCTTGGTGCTGGGGGCGCACGGTTGTCGCACGCTTCAAGTCTTTTTGACCGACTGATGTGGCGGCCGCGATCGAATCGAACGCTAAGTTTCGATGACGAACATGGTCAGCTTCAGGTCGGGGCACGTCGCCCATGCGGACATCGAAGCAGAGCCGCGGGCAAGAGTGTCTAGTTCAACGATTCGCCACCGAAGACTTGCGAACCGATCTTCTTGCGTTGATCGCTCGCTTGGCCCACTTCGTGCCAGTACTCGACTTGGTCGTCCGCCGGTTTCCAGCACAGGCGGACGGCGCGACGATTGATGACCGCTGGAAAATCGACGGAGCCGTCGAACGGAAGATGGACCTCGACGCCGAGCGCCGCAAGTTCTCTCACGCAGGCATCACGTTGCTGCTCCTCTTCCTCGAGCGACCCGCGAATGTCGCTGAGTTCTTCTCGGTAGTCGGGCTGATCGATCGTTTCCGGCAGTCGATCGATTTCCTTCAGACGCTCACGCTGCAATTCGATGGTGCGACTAAGCGACTGCAGGTCGGCAACAATCAGCCTGACCAGAGGCAGCATTTTTGTAGCTGCGACCGGCGTGAAGTCATCGCTGACTCCCGAGCTTGATTCGTTGTTTTCGTTGCTGATCGCGCGGACCATGAATTTCCTGAAGTGAAGGAGGAAGAAGGACGGAGCACACGCCCCACTAATACGACGCAAGTGAGGGGCGATCGGTTCCGAATCCCCTCCTGGATCCCTTGATATCTCTACCCCTAAACCTACTACCATTCCCGCCGAGTGCACGGGGAGGCAACAGCTTTCCTTCGCTCTCGGAGCACCGCCCTTGGCAATGGGAAGCTAGATCTTGGGGATGGAAAGCTAGGCTCTAAGCTGAATAATCGAGAGGTGTCCAAACGATCAGTGGTTGCCGCGACGGACGTCTCAGGTCGCGAAATGTCCTTTTGAAAGCAAATGATCGCGGATTTTCCGGTTGTGAAGCCGGTAGCACGCCCGTGAGGGTTGAAAAACGATAGTTGTCAAGGCGTATTTCCTTGACGCGCAAACTTTTTGACCTAGAGTTGAGGGTGTCAGGAAGTAGCGGACATCAGAAGGAAAGGGTTCGCAGACACAACCGGCCTACGTAGCGGTGAGACAGGATCTGGTTAGACAGGGGTTCTGCAAGGCATCGGGACTGTAGGCACTCACATTTAGAATGATTTTGGGCCGGTTAGAAAGGACTGGAACATGCTGGTTTTATCAAGAAAAAAGAACGAGAGTATCGTCATCAACAACGACATTAAGATTGTCGTTGTCGAAATCCGTGGCGACAAAGTGCGATTAGGTGTGGAAGCTCCACGCGAGGTGCCCGTGCATCGTCGCGAAGTCTACGACGCCATCCAACGCAGCCTCGAATCGGGCGACGCCCCCGTCGAATCCTGATTCACGGTTAGCTCTTCTCTGCAACCGCTCTCTTCTCTACTGCCAAGTGTCCGGATTCTTCCGCTACACGCGGTTTAGGCGTCGACGAAGATGACGTCCATGTGAACCCTTGACGAGGTTGCATCGTCTTGGGTACAACCCCGCCATAACGATGTGACGATCACTGATCGCTTGCTCGTTGGCATACCGCGGCCCCTTCGTCTAGCGGTCTAGGACACCGCCCTTTCACGGCGGTAACACGGGTTCGAGTCCCGTAGGGGTCATTTTGCTGTGCCCAATGAAGCCCGTGGAAACCGATACATCGGTTTTTACGGGCTTTTCTTTTAGGCCCGGGCTTTGATTGCCGTCGAAATCGTTGGCTTCGAAGACGGGTTCGCAGGACGTCATCCACTCAGTCGCCGAACTGCGGCAGCTGATTCGCGAGATGGACGCTGGCGGTGCGGGTGGCGAACTGCCCTGATCATTGCAGGCCGATCGCGCCAACAACCGCAGGAATTCACGCCTCGCATCGTACAGATTCTCGTCCGCCTGCCGGCGAGTCGTGTCGTGGAAGAGCCGTCGCTTTACCGGGAAGGCCCACTGATCGAGAAGTTGGAGGAATAGATTCCAATCTCCTACAATCGCGACAGCGAACGGGTGGATGTTTCTCCCGAAGTACCTGCTGATGGCTTCGTTCTGGCATCGGAGCGTGAATCGTGACGAAGGCTCCCGCGAGTCGTCTGCGAAAATGGTCATTCGCCAACGCTGATTCGTCGGTGCTGTTCGTGCGTCATTTTTCTTAACTTGTTCCCTCGGATGACTGGAGAATCGATGATTCTGTCACCTGCCTTGCACTCGACTCGAATCGTGATTGGTTTTCTTGTCATCAGCGGCATTCCACAGGTCGTATGGTCGCAATTAGATGAATCGTCACGGCAAGAGGATGCGGTGTCGGGAGTTTCGACCGAGCAGCAGGTCAGTGATCAAGAGATTGCAACGGCTGATACGTCTCCGATCCCCCGAGCGACTCCTCAGGAAGTTGGGCTGGATCCTGAGCGTCTGGTCAAGGTCCACGAGGTGATGCAGCGATTCGTTGATGACGGGGCGATTGCGGGGAGTGTTGTCGCGGTAGCGCGAAACGGGAAACTGGTGTTGATGGATACCGTCGGCTACCAAAGCATCGAGGACAAGATTCCGATGTCGGCGGATTCAATCTTTCGCATCTACTCCATGAGCAAGCCCGTCACATCGGTGGCAGCCATGCTTTTGGTCGATCGTGGAAAAATCAAGCTCGATGATCCCGTTGCCAAGTACATTCCGTGTTTCGAGGATGTACGCGTTTTCGCGGGGAGTGAGGGGGAGGACCTCGAAACAGATGCACCGCGTCGGGCGGTGACCATTCGTGACTTGTTAAGGCATACCGCTGGATTGACCTACGGTTTCTTTGGGAATTCGAAAGTTGACCAGTTGTATCGGCAGGCCGGCGTTCTAGCGGACGAGGATGATTGTGCGGCACTGTGTGAGAAGGTTGCGGCGATTCCGCTGACCAACCAACCCGGTGACCGCTTTCAGTACGGAGTCTCGGTCGATGTGCTGGGGCGTGTCATCGAAATTGCATCTGGGAAGACGTTGGACGAGTTCTTTCGGGAAGAGATTTTTGAACCACTGAAGATGGCCGACACCGGTTTCTTTGTGCCGGAAGAGAAGGTTCCGCGAATGACGGTCAATTACGCGGCCAATCCCGAAGGTGGACTCAGCGTCGCGGACGATCCCGCTGACAGTCGGTTTACGACGAAGCCGAAGATGCTGTCCGGCGGGGGCGGGCTCGTTTCCACGGCAGGCGACTACTTGCGTTTCGCCCAGATGGTCGCCAATGGCGGTCAGCTCGACGGGCGTCGCATCTTGAAAGAGGAAACGGTCGTGATGATGACCAAGGATCAGTTGCCGTCTCGGGCATTCCCGATTGGCGTTGGCGCGCCGATGCCGGGAGTTGGGTTTGGGCTTGGCTTTTCGGTCGTGGTCGATCGCGCGGGGTATCCTCATCCGGTGGAGGGTGAATACGGATGGGATGGCATGGCCAGCACGCACTATTTTGCCTCTCCTGGTGAAGGTTTCATCGTCGTGGCGCTGACCCAGCGTCTTCCCTTCTCGCCACAAGTCGAGAATGCGATCAAGCCGATCATTTACTCCGCCATCGTCGACTGAGGCTCTCCAGGGGGAGTGATGGCTCATTGCTCAAAGAAGCGATCACCGCGTCTGGGAAACGCATGTCACCGTCGCGGAGCAAATGGTCAGCACCGCGGTCTGGCCATCACTGCGGTCTGGTCAGCGGCACGGTCTGGTCGGCAGCACGGTCTGGTCA
>JBPCVD010000511.1:0-3295 GCA_051010815.1 Rubripirellula sp. | reverse complement strand
TTGGTCAATCGGGGCACGCTTGTCGGTGAAATGCTTTGTCCGTCGAACGGCGCCACGACCTCGAAAGCCATCGAACAGATGCTGACAATGCCGTATGCCCAGTTCGGTGATCAGAGTTGCGTCGATCGCTTAGGACGCGATTCCTACACCGACGAAATGGGGCAAGAAGTCAAGAACATCGCTCGCAAGATCCATGATCAGCAGATATCGCCTCTGACGGAGGAGCGTTCCAGCTTGGTCAACGTGAAGATGCTCGAGCAAGGCTACAACACCAACTTTGCTGCAACCTGGTTTCTCGTTCGCTCCGACGTTCGGCTCGACGATGAAGGAAACCTGACGGCGGGTGACGCGAAGTGCAGCGACTTCGACTCAAAGGGCCTCAACGTCACGAAGGGTCCCCTAACGACTCGGTTGTTAGACAGTGGAAAAACCCCTTCGAACACTGTTCCTTTGCTATGCGATGCGTCGGCATCAGGTTTCCTGTCGGCTTCCGTCGGAGAAATCCTGAGTGGATCGTTCTACACAACGCCCATCGTCGGCGGACCGATTGGGAACCGACGCAGGGTCGACAATGACGCGGACGGCACGCCCGAGACCGACAACTCGTTCTTCATGTCGGTTCCCGCTTTCGATGGCAGCACGGCACGCTCCGGCGCCGACGGTTGGCTGAAAGCATGGAACTTCGACACACGACAAGATTACCGAGGCATGGCGCCCGTTCACCAAGGCGTCGTCAACGTGCTGATGGCAGACGGTTCCATACGTGGCCTGTTGGACGAGAACAATGACGGCTTCATCAACAATGGTTTTGATGGCGGGGCCGATTCCCCTGGCGACACGGTTTACTGGACCTCCTCCGAAATTGAAGCGGGTCCGCTTGATTTGGCCAGCTTCTATTCGCTGATCTCCAAGGGTGATCAGAACTGATGTTTGATTCGTTCTTATTGCGTGATGCAGTTGATGCATACGCGGCGTCCCAATCAAAAGGAGAGATCGCGACCTAACCACATTCGAAGACGATAAAGCTTAGGCCACGCGTTGGCTGAAAACGCGCAATAGAAAGGTTGCTTGGCAGCCAGAAAAGGGATTCAGCTTGGCTGAGTCGAATAGACACCGACCCCGAAGTCGTGTTTGAAACGATTCAAAATTAACTAACAGAAGCAGAGTGCGTGACAACCGTCTGGGACTTGATCGATGCAACGATCGAGTTCCATTGTTTGACGGCCGCCACGACACTCGACTTGCACACTCATTCTGGACGCGAACCTTGACTCGCGTCCAGGGAAAAGACGAGGAATTCTCAATGTCGCGCATGCGAAAAGCGGGTTTTACCCTGATTGAACTATTGGTGGTGATCTCCATCATCGCCCTGTTGGCAGCTCTGCTGCTGCCAGCGATCACCAAAGCACGTGAGGCTGCCCGCGCAGCTCAGTGCCAAGCCAACCTGAAGAACATTGGTGTTGGCTTGTTCAAGTACAGCACTCGTAACCCAGGCGGAAGTTACTGCTCGGGTGCTTCCGACTTCCGTCGCGACGGTTGCATGGACACCTACGGTTGGGTCGCCGACATCGTCAATGTCGGTGATGGCAACATGAACGAGTCGCTCGACCCCTCCAACCCTCTGAGAGGTTCGGAGAAAGTGAACGACCTTCTCGGTCGTGACACCACCGACAACAAAGACGGTGCACCTTTGCTTCGCTTGAGTGCCGGAATCTGCGGCGACGACAACTGGCAAGGCATCTCCGGTGGAGGAAGTGGATCAGAATTCGCTGGTACCGATCCAGACACTGATCCGCGTGCCGAAATCGTTTCGCGATTCTTCTTCACCTCGGGTTACAACACGAACTATGCAGCCAGCTGGCACTTGGTCCGTGGAATGGTGAAAACGGACTTCGATCCAGCCGTCACCCCTGTCGAGCTTACCACTGCCGCAGTGGGCGGATGCAAGGGACTTTCGGGGACAACTGGACCTCTGAAGGTCACCACGATGGACAAGTCACGCATCAGCTCGAGCAACGTTGGCTTGATCGGATGTGCGGCCCCTGGCGACATCGATGAGGCGATCTTGGCACAGACAATCGGTCACGACTCGTCCGGAGTCTGGGCGAAGGGTACCGACGAGACCACTGAGTACATCGCCTCAGGTTCGCTGCTAACCGAAGCCTTCAACGACGGACCAGCGTACGTCGACATGACGACCACCAGCGCTTCAGGCAACATGGGCTCCGAGCTCAACCTGATCGCCAACGGTGTCACCTTGAGTGCACAGATCGCTTGCGAGCGTGGACAGCCGACGACTGCCGGTTGCGACGCCCCGACTGGCGACATCGGTGGTGGTAACAACGTTTACCTTCAGGACACTCGTGATTGGTTCGCCGTTCACCAAGGTTCGACCAACATCTTGATGGCTGACGGCAGCGTCAAAATCTTCACCGACCTCAACTCCGACGGTTTCCTGAACCCAGGTTTCGACATTGCTGACGATTTGACCGAAGGTGAAATCAGCGCTGTTGGTTATGCAGACGATCGCCAGGAAATGACTGCCGATCAGTTCTTCGGCGGTGTTTTCTTGGAAGACGCTTACTTCAAGGGTGCGTTCGAGTGATCGAACCGTTCTTCGTTGGCGAATAGTTAGTCGCGAATGACTTTCGCGATCAAAGGGAGCCCTTGCAGCACAAGCTGCAAGGGCCTTCTTAGTTCTCTCTCCATGTACTCGACGATCACGACATGAACCAGTTTTCTAAGCGACTCGCTGCGATCTTTTGCGGCGTGATCGGCCTGGGGGCAGCGGCCTCCGCTTTCACTCTCGTGGTGGAATACAAGCCCGATGGTGTCCCTGACTCGCGACGTGAAGAGTACGACGCAAAAATCGCCGAACTCGACCTTCGAGATCAGCTGTTAAAGACCACCCCTGCAGAGGAGCGTCCTATCGTCGTCGTCACGAGTAAGTCTCACGACTTTGGCATGATTGATCCGCACACGACGGCCTCCCATAAATTTGAGATAAGAAACAAAGGCCAAGCCCCCCTGGCTTTGGATGTAGGATCCACGAGTTGCAAATGCACGGCAGGCGATCTTGAAGACAGCTTGCTTCAACCAGGCGAGAGTACGTTCATCAATTTGACATGGAACACTGGTTACCAAGCCGAGGATTACGAGCAAACCGCTTATCTGATTACCAATGATCCGGCGCGCAAGAACATTGAGTTGAAAATCCGAGGTGAGGTACGTGCGGAACTGATCGCACCCGATTCGGTCACCTTCCCAAAAACGGATGCGGGCAAAACGACCGAAG
>JBPCVD010000510.1:0-5375 GCA_051010815.1 Rubripirellula sp. | reverse complement strand
TTCCATTGCTCGGTGTCTGTCTCGGACACCAGTCGATCGGGCAAGCATTCGGGGGCAAGATCGTTCGCGCACCGGAACTGATGCACGGAAAAACGGATCGCATCGAACATGACGACGATGGATTGTTCGCCCAGATCGATAATCCGTTCGTTGCAACTCGCTATCACAGCCTGGTGATCGAGCCCTCGACACTGCCGGATGAATTATCCGTTTCCGCCTGGACGGACACCGGAGGCGAACGCCAAATCATGGGCGTTCGGCACAAGGAATTCCCCTTGGAGGGATGGCAATTCCATCCCGAGAGCTTTCTCACGGAACCCGGCACCGAACTCCTGCGACGCTTTCTGGCGTGGTGAACGGCGTTCACGCCCATGGCTCGGTCGGAAAAGCCGGATCAGCTGAAGAAAGCTTGTTCCGCCGTCTTCCTCAGGATCCAATCCCGATCGGATTGGGACAATGATTCGATGTGGTCACGTATCAGTGCGATCGACGATTCATAGTCATGGATCCCCTGCACTTGATACGGACAATCACTCGCCCACATCAACCTCTGCGGACCAAACGCGTCGATCATACGCGCGATCATCGGCCGCAGGTCCTTGTAGGGCGGCTGCTTCTTCCCCAACGCGTAGAACGCGGACGTCTTGACGTGAACATTTGGAAAGCGAGCTAGACGGCACAACGCGTCGAGCTCCTCCGGCACAATCGTGCCGGAGATGCCGACACGACCAAAATGATCGACCACCACGCCCGCTTCCGGGAACTTCGCGCACAAGGCGTCCACGTAAGGAAGGTCGGATGGGTTGATCAGCGGACAGACTTTCAAACCGGTCTGCGAAGCGGTTTGCCACACTTTGAGCATCCCGGGATCATCGCCCCAAGACTTTGCAGCATCACCTCGCGCGTGCAATCGAAAACCTCGGACACCTTTGTCCGCAAGCTCACGCATCTTCTCCGAAACATCCGGAGCACGATGGTCCACGATCCCGACGCCCGAGAAAACTCCGGGGTGTGCCGCGATCGAATCGAGCATGTAGCGGTTATCAAAGTTGTAAAAGCTCATCTGGATCAAAACGATCCGAGAAACTCCAGCAGGCCGACATTCGGCAAACAACTCCGCGGGAGTGAAGCTGGCGGGCTTCATGTTGGCAACGCTGTAGCCGGAATCCAGTGGATAGCGTGTCGTGTCCGGAGTCCAAACATGGACGTGCGCATCAATCCATCCCGGAAACTTCGACTCTTCCGCTGACAACGCCTCGGACCCGAGCCACGCCGCACTTGCGACAGCCGCAAGGCTTCCAGCAAACTGCCGGCGCGTCACTCCCAAGCTCGTCTTTGCGTCACGTTGCATCACGACCTCCTCATTCAACTTCGACTACTTCTTGGTCACGTAAGCAAAGTACGCGCCGTGGAATCCACCGTCCTCCGATTCGAACAACGCACTCATCTGCGTCTTGCCCGCCTTCAACGTCATATCAAAGACAACTTCCTTCGCACCCTTTGGAATCGGTTGGGACGCTTTCACATCGCCGATTTGCACCGTCGCCTTGGTTGGATTGATCGCAACACCGTTGGTGGTTCGGTACGCTTTGACGCCCGGAACATCGGCGCCCGGAGCAAGCGGCGCGGAAATCTCCAAGTCCGCCTCCTCAGGCCAGCGTCGCAAACGAACTTCGTATTCGCCCGGTTCCACCACATTGACGTTCCAAAACCCGGTGTTTCGCTCGCCCGTGAGCGCTTTGCGAATGTGGGCCTGATTCCAAGGTGTCGATCCGGTCGTGATCCAGTCGTGTGAGGTCAATCGCGCAGGATTGTCGGCGGGGTGTCCCAAATAGATCGCGGTCGCATTGGAAAACGTTGGCTCAAGTTCGGCCCACCAATCGTCGTAGAAGTCGGTCAGCCGTTTGACGACTGCGGGATTGTCGGCCGCGACATCTTTCTGTTGTCCCGGATCTGCCTTGACGTCGTAAAGTTCTTTTCCATTGTTCAAACGCCACTGCGATGTCATCACAGCACTCTTTCGCCACTTGATGGGATCCTTCACTCGCTGTGAGTCGGTCACCAAAATGCGATCGGGCCACGATCCACCTGCGGTATCCGAAAGTAGGGAAGCGATACTTGTCCCATCGAACTTCACGCCGGCGGGCGGTTCGATTTCACAGAGGTCGATCAACGTCGGCAGCACATCGACGTAAGCAGTGATCGGATCGACATCGCGTCCGCCCACCATCTTTCCGTTCGGCCAGTGCAGAAACAATGGCACGCGGTGTCCGCCGTCATACTCACTTCCCTTCTTGCCTCGCATTCCGGAATTGAAAACCTTGTCGCCGGCTGAGGTCCCATTGTCCGTGGTGAAGATAAAGATCGTGTTGTCGGCCAGGCCCTCGGCATCCAAGAAGTCCCGCATTTTGCCAACGTTGTGGTCGATATTGGAAATCATGCCGTAAAAATTGGCGAGATTCTCTCCTTTGTCTTGATAAGGTTCACTGAACTCTTCGGGCGAATGCATGGGACCATGCGGCGCATTGGTAGCGATGTAAGCGAGGAACGGCTTGTCCGCCTTTTTCTGCGCCTTGATGAAGTCGGTCGCATAGTCGAAGAACACATCCGTACAGAATCCTTTGACCGCTTCGGGTGTTCCGTTGTGCCAATAGCTGCCATCGAAATAAGCGTTGTCCCAGTAGTCAGGCGTCTGCCCGACACCACCACCACCGTGACGCATGACTTCGGTAAAACCGCGATCTTCAGGTCGGTAGGGATAGTTATCGCCAAGGTGCCACTTACCAAACATTCCGGTGGCGTACCCATTGTCCTTAAACACTTGCCCCATCGTGACTTCGTCCTCACGCAACATCGAACGGCCCATGATGGTATGCCAGACGCCCGTTCGGTTCGTCCAATGCCCCGTCAAGAACGCGCAACGCGTTGGCGAGCATGTCGGAGCGACGTGATAGTCTTTCAACCGAACGGAATCGGCGAACAACTCATCGATTTGAGGAGTCTTCAGGATCGGATTTCCGTGGCATGACAGATCGCCGTAGCCCTGGTCATCGGTTATCACGATCACCACATTGGGTTGGTCGGCTGCAAAGACGCTGGCACTGAGCGTGAGACCGGCAAACAGAATCAGAAGTGATTGTCGAAACATAAGATGATTCAATCGAGGAAGGATGGGGCGCGATCCACACGTCGCCAATGACGTCACGACGTGTAGTCGCAGAGCGGATTCACTGAACGGCATCGCGAAGCGTAAAAAGTCGTTCAACACCCTGAACCGAGGTCGTTCGAGGGCAGGGTCCCGCATTGTAGATCAATCGAACGATTCGTGTGCCTGCTACCCGTGCGACCGACGAAAACAACGCCCGAACTCAAACGGCAGAACGCGGGAACGACGTCGAGAGGGCCGCCGTACGAGCCGTCGAATTCTGTACAGCACTCGCGAGATCAAATGCTGGCTCCGTGGAGGACGGCCACCGTCGTTTCGCAGTCCTTCCAGAACAACCAACGGCCTTTCTTCACGCGGAGCCGAATCACACTGCAGCGGCAACACGTCGCCCTGATGAGATTTCTCAGCGCAGACCCGGGCGGCCGCGAAGGAGCCTAGACGCTCGTCAAAGGGGATGGGGTCCCTCGGAACGGCAAGTGATCGCGTGGCGGAATCCCAGTGATGAAGCTCAATTTCGCGAAGCGCATGCCATGCATGCAAACGTCGAAGACTTCGGACCACCTCCGCCCGCACACGCATGTTGGGATGATCCGCTCGCGCGACGATGCTCTTTGTTGCGTAGGGACTTTCGATCCGTCCCAAAAGCCAAATCGAAAAACGGATCTGGACATCGTCGCGTGCCGAATCGAGGCAGTGCGAGAGCGCGACCGGCGCCGGTCGACGGAGGACACGATCAATCCGCGTTCGCAATCGAAGCAGCCGAACCGGGTTCAGTGATGCCTCACGGACAAGTCCGAGTGAATCGAGCCCACGTGACCGCAGAAAATACCGCTTGCCGCGATGACGGAACGGCAGGTTTGGAACGAGCGGTTGGAAAATTAGCGGTTTCACTTCGACTTCCAAATCTCGATTTTGGCATCATTCCGTCGATCGGGTCCGGGCGTGCTTCGCCCACGATCGACATACTCTTGCAACAATGCGATCAACTCAGCAGTCTTCTCGGGATACTCCGATTCTAAATTATTTTCTTCACCCAAGTCATCGTCCAATTGATAAAGCTGAGACTTCGGCGCGCCTTGCTTTTTGGCAGCCTTTTCATTGGGAGCACTCCACCCGCCCGAACCATGGGCCAAACAGAGTTTCCAGGGACCCTTGCGAATTGCGAAATGCCCGCTGATGGAATGATGCACAATTGCCTCCCGTGGATCCGGGACCTCGTCACCACCGAGCACGGGCAAAAAACTAAAACTGTCCTCGGCGGCATTCGCCGGTACGTCCGCCCCCAACATCTCGCTGATCGTGGCATAGAAATCAGCGAGACAAACCAATTGATCCGTTGTTGATCCCGCCTTCACGCCGCCCTTGGGCCATCGCACGAGAAACGGGACACGATGACCTCCATCCCAGATATCAGCCTTCGATCCGCGCAAGCCCGCGCTGGGGAAGTGGCCCTTGGCCTGCAGGTCCTTGATGCCGGCCGCTTTGCTCGTGCCATTGTCGCAACTGAAAATGACGAGCGTATTGTCCGCGATCCCGGCGTCATCGATGGCATCCAGCACCGCTCCGACCGTGCCATCCGTTTGCATGACGAAGTCACCGTAAGGCCCGAGCCCACTTTTTCCGATCCACTCCTTGCTCGGCACAATCGGCGTGTGGGGTGAACTGAGTGGCAAGTAGAGGAAGAACGGGCTGGCGTCGGCCTTTCGCTGCGCGCGCCCTTTCGTGCTGACATAGTCGACGGCTCGCTCGGTAAGACGCGGAAGCATGTCGACGACATCAATCTCCTCGATGATCCGATCGTTCTCGCACAGACTGCTCATCTCGCGAGCATGGTGGAACCCGAAGTAGTAATCAAAGCCTCTTGTCAGCGGCCCATCGGGAATTCGGTTGCCGATCGGAGCCGGTGCAGGCTTGAAGTTAACGCCTCGCGGGTCCTTCCCTCGCTTCGCGTGCTCACCTTCGTAGTTGTAATTCAGATGCCACTTTCCGATGATCGCGGTGTCGTAGCCGCTGCGACCCAACAGGCCTTGCACGGTGGGTTGCCCAACCGCGATCAACGGCTCATCGTTTCCAGTCACCACCCCTTTTTGCAAACGAGATCGCCAACAATACCTGCCGGTCAACAATGCGTAGCGCGACGGAGTGCAGACGCTCGAGGCCGTATGAGCATCCGTGAAGGTCATGCCCTCTGAGACCAGACGATCAAGGC
>JBPCVD010000509.1:0-8690 GCA_051010815.1 Rubripirellula sp. | reverse complement strand
CGATTCGCTTTGGAACTCCGGCGAGTGGATCCGATGCGTCTCTCACGCGGACTCGCGATGACATTGGCTCTGATGGCGGTAGGTTACGTCGGAATGTTTCACTGTTCCTTTCCAACCGCCATCCGCGTACCCGCTGTGGTTCATTATCATCCTGCCTCAATCGTACGGAGCCGCGCGAGCGGATTCGTCCACACTGTCCATGTCAAGGATGGAGCTCGCGTGCGAAAGGATGATGTGCTTGCCGAACTTGTGAATCCTGAGCTTTCCAGCCAAATCAAGCAGCTAGAGCTGTTGAACAAACAAAACGCGCAAGAGATCACCGTTGCGATCGGAGAACATGACCCATCGAGAGAGTATGTCTTGCGCAAGTCCCAATTCGCGGTGAAAGAGCGACTCAATAATTTACGGAGTCAGGCGAGCGGGCTACAAATCACTTCTCCGCGTGACGGCATCGTGGTTGGAAGAAACCTGGACGCATTGGTTGGGACCTATCTTCACGAGGGCGAAACGATCTTGATGATTGGGGGCCGTGAAAGTAGAGAGGTCATCGCCCTTGTCGGGCAGTCAGTCATCGATGAAGTTCGGTCGTATGTGAATGAGTCTGTCACGATTCGCACGGCAGCGTTTCATTCGACCTGCGGGCGGCTTGTACGTGTAGAGCCACGCGCCGGCGACGAACTGTTGCATCCGTCACTGGCTGCAACGGAGGGAGGTGTGCTTGCCGTGCGTGAGGACACCGAAGACGATGAGCCCATGAAAATAAGACTGTTGGAACCCCACTTTCAAGCTCGCATCGGAATCGATTCTCACGCCGAAATATCTCTTCCGGCGGGAATGAGAGCTGAGGTGTCGATTGGCCGTCGGACGGATACTTTGGCGATCAGGACTCGCGAGGCGATGGCGACGCTCTGGCATGCTGCGAGGAATTCCGCTGCCAAGCGTTAGCGGTCTTCTTCTCGCGTTAGGACACGCGGGTCAATGTGGATGGGCGGGTAAAGTTCCTCCACCGTACCAGAGTTCGGTGTCGCAAGACCTTCGTCTGTTTGGACGTCCGGCACACCTTTCGGCGTCTCGATCGACCATTGTGTAGGTGGGACCTGGGCGGACGGCACTGCACTGGGCGGCACTGCACCGGATGTCCAAGGGAGGCTTTGCGGAGGTTCCGCTTCAAGGATTGCTCCGCCCAGCGAATGCATTTCATGCAGCCCATCACCGCCACGCAGAAGCCGGCCTGAACAGCGAACGATTGACGACCCCTGTCACGGCATACTCAACGGTAGGAGCGATCTTCTTTCTGACGCTGCCGGTGACCTTCTCGCCGAGGCCCAACTGCAGGTAGCGTGGGACTCGGTCTGATTGCATCGACAGTTCCACATCGACTTCGTCGGATGTTCCCTTCGTGACGCGTGTGACACAGAAGTCTCCATCTAGCGATACGGCCACAGGCTGACGTCGCATGTCATGGCAATCAACGAGTGTGGAGAGTGCGTCAAGAAGCAGAGGTTGTCCAACCGGTGTCAATCAGCCGGCTGACGAAGGACATTCGATATCGTCGATCAAGATTTGGTAACGTCCATCCGGCGCCGCTGTAGCGACCGCGACCTGCAGCAGATGGCTCTCGATGCGAAGGCCAAAACAGCGTATTCGAGCTTCTGGATTTTGGATCGTTGGTATTGATAGCGGCATTGCAGAACGTGTGAAACTTAGCTCCAGGGCATCGTTAGGCCTGAAATCTGTCGGTTCGTGTCTTCCTACCCAATTCTGATTGTGCGGATCATTCCGGGTTTGAGTTCTGTGGAATCGGGTTGCTATTGCCGACGTAGCGGACCATCAAGTAATCACTGCACTGGGTAATTGAAGCAATGGTGTACTGGGACAGCTCAGCGTTTAGAGATTCGGTAACTGGATTCTCGTCCGCCCAGGTCTGGCGGCACGCCAAGTGGAGCTGAAGAACAGGGAGTCGTGAGTTGAATATCTTTTACGAGGGCGGCGCGTTCTACCTCTCACCGTGGGGCGGAATTCAGCGGTATCACGCCTGCCTTATCAACCACCTTCCGCGTGAGGTTTCAAGCTCACTGCTGGTTCCCCGGAAGTGTGGCGGCCAAGTTGAACACCCGAACTGTGATGTGCGCAACGTACGTACCAGTTCGCCGATCAAGCAGATTGGCGGCCTTTGGAAACAATTCAGAATGCAGCAACTCGGGCGGCAAGCAGATCGTATTGCTCTTGCTAGTGACGTTGAGCATTGGACGTACTATCACGGACTTTGCTCGCGCAATATTCGCAAGAACCAAACGCCATTGGTGATTACCGTCCACGACTTCATTCACGAGGCCTATCCCAGCGACGATCCCGACGGGAGCCACCGATTCTACAAACGTCAAGCGATCGAGGCCGCCGATGCGATTGTTTGTGTCTCAGAGTTCACCCGAAGGCAACTGATCGAACGCTACCCAAGGGCGGAGCCGAAGTCTCGCGTGATTTTGCATGGAAATGCGATGCGTGGAGTGCGTTCGGACAGGCTTCCGAGTGAATTGGAAGATCGACCATACGCGTTGTATGTCGGTCGACGAAGCGGGTACAAGAACTTCGAGACGCTGTACGACGCGTGGTCGAAGGCAAACCACAAAACAGAAATCGCTCTGGTTGTTGTGGGCAGTGATTGGTCCGATTCTGAGCGTCAGCAGTTTCCGTATTTGGATGGCGATGACGTCTTCGTATACCCGCAGGCCTCCGACGAATTGCTGAGCACGCTGTATGAACAGTGCGCGTGCTTTGTGTTCCCAACAAAAATGGAAGGTTTCGGATTGCCGGCCCTGGAGGCGATGGAGTGTGCGTCTCCGCTCATTCTGAGCGACACTGATGCTCTTCGTGAGGTCGCCGGTGACGTGGGATACTACTTTGATCCAACGAACACCGACGAACTCGCAGGCTTGCTCGTGGCGGCTGCGCGATGTGACTTGCCGCAGCGACAGCAGCGGATCGAGCTCGGAGTCGCAAGGGCAAAGGAATTCTGCTGGGGACGCGCTGCCCGAGAGACGTTGCGGTTCTACGAAGACGTCACCGGTGTGGCCGCCAACGTGGATAAGCTGGCTGCGTGACCATTCGCACAGCTTGAACACCGCATCGCGAAGCGACCGTTCCAAAGAGACCTCTGGCTCTCAATCCGAGAGGAAAATGCGGATCTTTTGGTTGACTAATTCTTTGCCGTGATTTTGCTGGAATTCACCCGAATTCCCTCACGACAGGCTGTTTACCCATCGATGGTTGAATCATCACGACGTTCTTTGCTCCGGAAAATCTGCGAAGGTGGCGGAAGAATCATTGGCCGTCATGGGCCCTCAGCACAACGGCAAAAGCGACGTCCAAATCAATGGTCTGTGACGCGTCTTGAACGTCGTCTGATGTTGGCCGCAGACGCTGGCGCTGCCATGGGTTCCGACCCGTGCGCCGACGTGTCAGGCGAAGTCGCCAGCATGAGCGCGAATTCCGTCACGCAGCATCGCCAGCAATCGTCCAAGGTGGTATTCGTTGACCCAGATGTTCTCGCTTCGGAGGTACTAACCGCTGACATTAGTGATGCGGAGGTTGTACTGCTGCAAGAGGGTGGCGAAGCGATCGAACAGATCAGCAGATTCCTTGCGCAACGAACGGGTGTGCAATCGCTTCACATCGTCAGTCACGGAGCCGAGGGGTCGCTCCGTTTAAGTGGTGAGGATGTTTCCGAGGCTGAACTGAGAGCGAACGCTCAGAGTTTGAACGGATGGGCACGGGCGCTGACCGCGGACGCCGACATCCTTCTCTACGGATGTGAAGTAGGCTCGGGAGTTCGTGGCGAGTCCCTGATGCAGACGCTGGCTGATCTGACACACGCAGACATCGCGGCGTCAATCGATATGACAGGAAGTCAAGATGGGCATGGCAACTGGGAGTTGGAGCGTCATGTCGGCATTGTCGATGCTGGAATCGCATTCAGCGACACAGCGATGCGACGTTATCATCATACGTTGCCGTTCGCTTCAAACTTTGACAACTTGGATCTGACGGTTAATGGTGACGCGACGATAGAACAAGGCGCCCTTCAGTTGACGCCTGAGGCAAAGGGGCAAGCGGGTTCCGCATTCCTCAACACCCCATTCTCGATTGATGAAGACGCTTCGTTTCAGGTTGCGTTTTCGTTCACGATTGATGGTGATGGCCCCGGAGCCGACGGGTTCGCCTTCCTGATGCAAAACGTGAACGCGGGAGTGAATGCACTCGGCGGCGGCGGCGGTGGGCTCGGTTTCGATGGGATTGGTGGCCAAACCGTCGCGATTGAATTCGATACCTACTTCAACAAGAAGTGGGACTCTTCAGGTAACGAGCTTGCGATCACAGTGGGGGGAGAGGTTGAGCAATCCTTGACGACTGCTGAGGCGCCGTTTGAATTAGAAAGTGGCGAAACCTATTACGCATGGGTCGACTACAGCGGGTCCACCGATTCGTTGAAGGTCTTCCTGTCGGACTCGGAGGCCAAGCCTGGCGCCGCCGTGCTGGAAGCATCCTTATCGCTAGATGATGTGGTTGGCGACCAAGCGTACATGGGCTTCTCTGCAGGCACCGGTGGGCTTACGAGCGCCCATCGAATCGAATCGCTTTCCTTCAGTGAAGCTGATCCTGAATCGGGTATTTCATTCGACCAGAGTCTTTTCGTCGTCGATGAGGCCGATAGTTCGATCGTTGTGCAGGTGAAGCGGAGTGGAGACCTGAGTCAACAGGCAACCGTTGATTTCGCAACCCGATCGGGAACGGCCACCGCTGGCGAGGACTTCGGGGAGGAATCGGGAACCCTCATTTTCGGCGTGGGTCAGGCGTCTCAACAAATCACGATCAGTCTTTCCGATGACGATGACGCCGAAGGTACCGAGAGGTTTTCGGTACAGTTGGTCGATTCGACTGGCTCTGGAATCGTTTCGCCGAGCGTAGCCGTTGTGCAGATTACGGATGATGATCAGCCACCGCCCCAAGAACCGACGTTCTCTGCGGATGATCTGACGATCAACGGAGATGCTTCGATCAACCAAGGTGTGTTGGAATTGACGCCGGATGCCAAGTTCGCGGCTGGGTCTGCGTTCTTCAACGATCAAGTCACATTGTCGGGCGAAGCATCCTTTCAATCCGCTTTCTCCTTCAGCATGGAAGGGACTGGCGCCGGCGCCGATGGTTTCGCACTCTTGATTCAGAATACGGCTTCAGGTGCGAACGCGATTGGCGGCGCAGGCGGGTTCCTCGGCTACAACGGAATCGGTCCTCAAACGGTGGCGATCGAGTTCGATAGCTACAAAAACCTCGCGTGGGATTCGTCGGACAACGAGATCTCCATCACTGTGGGCGGAAATGTTGTGTCATCGATCGCGAGCGTGGATGCTCCCTTCACGCTGGAAGATGGTCAGACTTACCATGTTTGGATCGACTACAGCGGTGCTTCAAATCAACTGTCAGTTTACCTCTCCAATAGTCAGATCAAGCCTGTCGAAGCCACATTGCAGGCGACGCTGAATATCAACGATGTCGTTGGCGATTCAGCCTTCATGGGATTCAGTGCTGCGACCGGAGGATTGAGTCGCAGTCATCAGATCCGATCGTGGGACTTCTCGACGAGCGATCCTGGATCCGGTGGTCCAGGCGAAGGCGAAGGTGGCGGTCAGGGAATCTCGCTTGATACGAACCTAGTGATTGCCAGCGAGACTCAAGGCTCGATCGTTCTTCAGTTGAATCGAGTCGGAGATCTAAGCGGACAGGCTACCGTCGGGTATCGCACTTATGACGGCACCGCGATCGCTGACGAAGACTTTGACGGAGTGTCCGGAACGGCCACCTTCGAAAGTGGCGAATCAACCGCGTTTGTAACAATCAACCTGATTGATGATTCCGACGCTGAAGGAACCGAGTCCCTTACTTTCACGATTGATGGACCGACCGGAGCGACATTGGCGGCGCCTCGGACCGCAACCATTCAGATCTTAGATGATGAGCAACCGCTTCCTGGCTTTCCTGCGTTCACCAGTGATGGGATCGTGTTCAACGGTGATGCGTCGTTGGTTGGCGATGAGTTGCAATTGACGCCTGCCGAAAAGGGTCAAGCCGGATCGGCCTTTTTCGAGTCTCCGATAGCCATCGACGCGAACACCTCCTTTCAGTCGGAATTCTCGTTCGTGATGGATGGTGCGGGGCCTGGAGGGGATGGCTTCGCATTCTTGGTTCAAAATACGGCAAATGGAACCAACGCGCTCGGAGGTGCGGGAGGCTTTCTTGGGTACGATGGCATCGGTTCCAAGACGGTCGCTGTTGAGTTCGACACGTTTGCCAACAAGGCTTGGGACAACTCTGACAACGCGATTACGGTCACGCTTAACGGCCAAGTGGCAAACACCGTCGCGACGGTCGATGCTCCCTTCACTCTGGACAATGGCGTCACGTATCACGCGTGGGTCGATTACAGCGCTACATCGGATCGGTTGACGATCTACCTGTCCAATACCGAGAACAAGCCGCAACTTGCTGTCCTGAGCACCATTTTGAAGCTTGACGAAGTCGTCGGTGACTCGGCGTATTTCGGATTCAGCGCGGGAACGGGTGGATCGACACGGAGTCATCGAGTTTTGTCTTGGGATGTCAGCCTTGCGGCTCCACCCACCAATCCGTCGATCAATCCATCGGGAGACGTGCAAGCGACGAATCTGATTTCAGGATTGAATCAGCCGACCGCAATCGTGTGGACGGAAGATGGCAGAAACATGTACATCTCTGAAAAGGGCGGCGTCGTAAAAGTTGCGCGTGACGGTGTATTACTCGACGATGTCGTGATCGATATTTCCGATATCGTCAACGGCGTCCGTGATCGCGGATTGCTTGACATCGCAGTTCACCCTGATCTTGATAACCATCCGTACCTCTACCTGCTCTACACGTACGATCCACCGGAGACGGAAAATTATGGCGGCCTTGCGGGGCAAGATGCCTTCGGCAACCGCGCTGGACGGCTGATGAAAGTTGAGCTCGATGCAAGCAATGACTATACGACAATCGTTGCAAACTCTGAGGAGATCATTCTCGGGACAAACAGCACTTGGGATAACTTCAATGGGTTTGTCGACAGCACACTGAATTTTGGTGCGGCTCCCGCAGGCGTGAATCCAGACGGTAGCTACGTACAGGACTTCATCGCTTCGGATTCGCAGTCGCACACAATCGGTTCACTCGCCTGGGGTCTGGATGGAAATCTGTTCGTCTCGACCGGGGACGGAGCTAGCTATAACCAAGTCGATCCTCGGGCAGTTCGAGTTCAAGACATCGACAATCTATCTGGAAAGGTTCTCCGAATCGATCCGCTCACTGGTGCGGGGATCGCTGACAATCCATTCGCAACTAATGACCTGTTCGAGAATCGATCGAAGGTCTACCAACTCGGATTGCGAAACCCCTTCCGAATCACCGTGAATGATGCCACTGGGGAAGTGTTCGTTGGTGATGTCGGTTGGACGAAGTGGGAAGAGATCAATGCTGGCGGCGCCGGAATGAACTACGGCTGGCCATACTACGAAGGTGCCGCAGGCGAGAGTCAGCCGACTGGAGGTTACCGAAACCTCCCTGGCGCGAATGACTTCTATGACTCAGGCGATGGGTCGCCACCGCTTGTCTCATTGAATCACGTCGCGGATGGAATTGATGCGATCATGCTGGGTGACTTCGTAAACAATGGAGATCTAGGATTCCAATACGAAGGTGCTTTGTTCTTCAATGCACTTGGTTCCGGGATTGTTCGCTATGTCACATTCGACGAGGACGGCAATCCGGTCTCCGTGGACACGTTTACGACGGGTGCCAGGTATGTGGTTGATATACAGCAGGGAGTCGACGGTTCGCTCTACTACGTGAATCTCGCTCAGGGCACGGTCGGCAAGTGGGAGATCGTCTAGCCACCTGTTTTTGGGACACGCATATGGCCTCCGGCGAAAACAGCTATCTGCCCGCCCGCCAGCATCTTGTATAAGAGTCGCTTCAGGAGTCTTGCGTATCGTGGAGAGGTGATCTGCGATAGCAATGGAGGACGGCGAAAAAGGACTTTTGCGGCATGATCAAGCAAGTACGGAACGGATTGACTGCGATCCGAGACGAATATGTCTACCGCAAGCATTCACCCGGGCGAGTCCTCTTTGACCATCTTCCAAAGTGTGCCGGATCGGCGATTGATACCTATTTGGGGTCACATTATCCCCAACGCTTGGTTTTTAAGACTGATCCGAACCAGCCTCGATCATCCATCGCCGAGTTTCGGGAGATGTCGTCCGAAGAGCGGTTTCGATATCGACTGGTGGTCGGGCACATGGCTCATGATCTCGTTGACCTCGTCCATCCCGAGACAACGACGTTGACCATCCTGCGAGAGCCCATTGATCGCATTGTCTCTCACTACTACTACGTATTGCAGCAGGAGCAGCACTATCTGCATGAACGTGTTGTGAACGACAATATTCAGCTCGAAGAATATTCGACGCTGGCGCTAAGTGAGGAGTTAAGAAACTGGTACACGACTCACTTCACGGGGTTGTTAATCGAACAGGTCGACCAAGATCCTGACGCGGCGCTTCAACACGCCGTGGAGGTGATCGCCGAAAAATATGACATCGTTGGCTTCCAAACCAATCTTC
>JBPCVD010000508.1:0-3038 GCA_051010815.1 Rubripirellula sp. | reverse complement strand
ACCTTATGGGAGGAGGCCACACGTGTCCCACTGATCATTGATGCGCCGCAGCTTTCACCCGGCGTCTGCGACGCGCCCGTAAGCTTGCTTGATCTCTTTCCGACGCTCCTCGAACTCTGCAACTTCGACGATGCACCGATACTCGACGGTATCAGCCTCGTTCCCCTCATTGAAAACCCAAATTCGAATTGGAACCGTCCGGCTGTGATTGAATACAAACGTGGCAACGCGGCTGTTCGGGATGCTCGCTACCGCTACATTCAGTATGCCGACGGAAGCGAAGAACTGTACGATCACCAATCCGATCCTAACGAATGGCACAACCTCGTTTCTGAGGCTGGCGTGCACACCATCAAGCAGCGACTCTCAACCTGGATTCCCAAGGTATGGGCCGCATCGGCAGAAAAGAAGAACAGTTTCAAATTCGATCCGCAGACGTTTCGCTGGACTCACAAAACGACAGGCGTCGTCACCGAAGGTCAGCACGCCGAACCGTGAATGCCATCGCAAACTGTGACGTGTCTTTGCCGAAATCCAGTGAAGCCTCTAAACGATTTACTCGGACGACCGAAAACCGTTGGTCGATTTTTCGGCGATCTTAAGTGAACCTCTCTCGTCATCAGAAAGTGGAACATGCCTGAATCCCTCCCACGCACCATTTCGCAGCCGATGCAGTTCCAGCATGGCTGTGCCAACGGAATGAGCCATCGTTGGATCAACGGCCAATATTGCTCGATCATGACGCCAGCCGGGATCGTTGGTTGTGGCATTTACGACCTGAAAACGGCAGCAGAGTTCGGACAAGCCATTGCCATCGCGAAGGGGACGCCCGACCATCCCCTGGTCGACCCAGAGGATTTACTCGATGCGAAGATCGTCGACGCGACACCACAGGCCCAAGCCCTTGGCATCACGGCCGGAATGACCGGTCGAGAAGCCGTCGAAAAAATGCTGTCCGCGCGAGTCTAAGGACTCCGGCGGGAAACGGACCACTTGAATTGGAGGGTAAGAAACAGGTAGGAAAGGCATGGGAGAGTCTTAGGCTTATCGAGACCAACCACGTGGGTTCTGTTTTTGATCCCACGCGACAGGGAATTGAACGGAATACGCTTCGTGACCGCTGGCAACATACGCCTCCGACGCGAGAAACTTAGCGAACGACATGCTCAACCGACGGCAGCACCACGATGACTAGCTCTCCATCGAACACACAATCAGACGACCGCTGGCTAGCAGTACAAGAACGCCGCACGCTTCCCGACTCTGCCTTCGTCTACGCCGTCAAAACGACAGGAATCTACTGTCGTCCCGGTTGCGCGTCTCGAATGCCGAATCGCGAGAATGTCCGATTCTTCGACAACGCGTCGGAAGCCTCTGCCGCCGGATTCCGGCCTTGCAAACGATGCAAGCCGTCGGACGATGGCGAAACAGACCTGAAAACGCAGCGAGTGTTGCAGGCCTGCCGGCTGATCGATGGGTCACCGTCGAATTTGACATTGCAACAACTGAGTGACGCCGTGGGACTCAGCCCGACACACTTGCATCGCCAATTCAAGCAGTTGTTAGGAGTCAGTCCCAAAGGCTATTCGGCCATGAAGCGTGCAGCACGATTAAGAACCCAACTCGGGCTTCAATCGACTGTCACGAACGCTGTTTATGAGGCGGGTTATGAAACAAACAGTCGTTTCTACGCCGACTCTGACGAATTCCTTGGCATGAGGCCCGCGCAGTACCGCGAAGGTGGACAAGGCGTCGACATCCATCTCGCCTTCGCTGAAACGTCACTCGGTTGGGTCGCAGTGGCATCGACGGCGATTGGAGTTTGCTGCATCGAATTTGGCGATGGCCCCGAATCACTCGATACGCGTGTTCGAGACCTGTTTCCCAATGGACGAATCACGCAGTCCTCGCAGCATCAAGATTGGGTCGCTGCGGTCGTCTCGATGATCGACAAACCGACGGACAGTTTTTCCATCCCGCTCGACATCCAAGGCACCGCATTCCAAAGACGGGTGTGGGAAAAAATTCGCGAGATCGGATGCGGCCAAACCGTCACCTACACCGAACTCGCAGAACGAATCGGAAAACCGAAATCCGCGAGAGCCGTCGCCAACGCCTGTGGAGCCAACCGTTTGGCGATCGCGATTCCTTGCCACCGCGTCCAAAGAAGCGACGGCGGTTCCGGAGGTTATCGCTGGGGAGTGGAACGGAAGATCGCGATCCAAACCAAGGAACGTGAGGCTACCGATCACAAGTCGACAAAAGAGAATCGATGATACGACCACGTTTCAACGATAGCCCGCATCACAGTTAAGGACGAGAAAACTCGCTTGGTACCAAACATGGCTCATGCGAACAAAACGTATTCAACAGCTTCATGCGTTTCCACGCGAACCGACAGCAAGGAAACTGTTTCCTAGCTGAGCGGTCGAGATTCCTCTGCATGATGACGCTTTCGATTCAACATTCCACTTATTCGCTAGATACGCATTGAGCATGGAGATCGGATGACCTGGCCCGAACCCTGTACGCTGCATGGACAGCACGCAACACTTGAGCCGCTATCAACCAGCCACCACGACGGACTTTGCGACGCTGTCCGAGACGGCGAGCTTTGGAAGCTTTGGTACACCAGTGTCCCGACTCCGGACAAGATGACGGCAGAGATTGAGCGGCGGCTCGAACTTCAAACGCAAGGATCGATGCTGCCGTTTACCGTCTTCGATTCCAATCGTTCCGTTGTCGGCATGACGACCTTCATGAATATCGATTCGGCCAACCGGCGCGTCGAAATTGGATCGACATGGTACGCCAACCGTGTTCAGCGCAGTGCCGTCAATACGGAATGCAAACGGATGCTGATGAGTCACGCTTTCGAAGTGCTCGCTTGCATCGCGGTCGAATTTCGCACGTCCTTCATGAACCAACGTAGCCGCCGAGCGATCGAACGGCTGGGGGCGAAATTGGATGGAATTCTAAGGAATCATCAGCGACACAATGATGGAACGTTGAGAGATACCTGTGTCTATTCCGTCATC
>JBPCVD010000507.1:0-30708 GCA_051010815.1 Rubripirellula sp. | reverse complement strand
GCGCAAGATGTGCCGGAGATGTGCAGTGGTGATTCGTTGGCGGCGGTCGTGTGGGTCGTCCACGAGTGGCTGAAAAAACAGTGAGACCTGGATTACAAGAGCGATAAGATGTTTGCCGGTAGTTTGGTGCTAGGATTCACGTTGCTTGGGTTCGCAGGTTGGCTGCATTGGAACGAAGTGCAGGGTTGGCCGAACGAATCGTATGTGACCGAACTCGATAAGAAGTACCTGGGACAGCGAACGAAGTCGCGGCGTCGGATTCATTTCATCATTGCCGCTTGCGGCAGTTTGGTGATTATCGCGGCGATTGCCGGTCCTGGGGTGGTTTGGATCGGTGCTTGGATGATCGTGATGCTTGCCCTGATGACTGTCGTCCTGTTGGCGGGCGTGGACGCGATGCGAACACATCGGTACCAACGGGCGAAGTTACCCGAGATTCGCCGGCAGGCGCTTGGCGAAGACGATTAGTTGGTAAGCGCCGTGATGCGAATTCCGTACGGGAACGCGACGTTGCCCCTGCATTCCCCACTCCCGCATGCTGATGACGAAGGTTGCCGTCGTCGATTCAGAGCGGTCAACCGATTGAGCTTTTTCATCCTTCCAGCTTGGTGATCATGGATCTTTCCCACCTTCGAGAAGAGTACGCACTGCAGTCGCTCGACATCGATGACGTTGCTTCGAGTCCCTTTCAACAATTTGAGAAGTGGTACCGGCAGGCATCGGAGGCCGAGTTGCTCGAGCCCAACGCGATGGTGTTGTCGACGGTCAATCAACAAGGCAGACCGGCGCAAAGAACTGTGTTGCTGAAGTACTTTGACGAGAAGGGGTTCGTCTTTTTTACGAACTACTCCAGTCGCAAAGCCAAGCACATCGAAGCCAACGGCCATGTTTCATTGCTGTTCCAATGGTTGCCCCTGCAGCGACAGGTCGAAATCGGTGGAATCGCTGAGCGAGTCAGTACGGCGGAGTCGTTAAAATACTTCATGACTCGGCCTCGCGGCAGTCGATTGGGCGCGTGGGTATCGCGACAGAGCGAGGTGATCAGTTCCCGCTCGGTGCTGGAGGGCAAGATGGACGAGGTGAAGAAGCGTTTCGCTGCTGGTGAGATTCCACTGCCAAGTTTTTGGGGAGGCTATCGCGTCAAGCCAGATCACCTGGAGTTTTGGCAGGGGCGTCAGAGTCGTTTACACGATCGAATTCTTTACCGTCCTGGTAACACGGGGACATGGGATCGAGAACGACTTTCGCCGTGAGTGGTCGGCGGAATCGACGCGTCGTTTCCAGTCGGTATTCGAGTCTTCTGGTTTCGCATCCATAGTACAGTGCACCATCAAATCAGTCGGTACACGGATAACGCCGTTGGGTGGTTACTGACGTCCCTCTCAGGCTCTCGAATCGAGTTTCGATCGGGGCAAGTCAGGTCAATTTGCGTCGTGACCTCGCCAGGAGATTGGCACATCGGTATTTGAACAGTAGGTGCAGTGACTCCCATGTTCGCTGCCACCGATCGTTCCGACGCGTCCGATCCAAGGCCCAACAAGAGGATGCCGTTTCGATTGTTTCCTCGGCGTCGCTGCGAAAGTCGGTACTCGAAGGATGCCGCTCGTACGTCCGTTCGGTATCAGAATGGAAGCAGAATTTGGTGCGATTTCGACTGTGTGCATCAGGATTCCGCCGCGTGCGATGGGGCATCACGCACGTTCCATTCCGAGACAGATTCGCTCGGGTGATCCATGACGCACATGGCAATCGTCACGTTCGGTCCGAATGCGTGCGCGTCATCCCGCACGCCATGAAATTCGGGAAGAAATATCGGGTCAGATTCCCTTCAGCTGTAATGACCGCCAATGCAGTCGTGACGAAGGCTTGAGAAACAGGGAACGGAGGATTCGCCGTTGAGAGTGGCATTCCGACGGGGACGCCGTTACGGCAATCAGATCTTCGGATTTGGAAAGGGGCGATTGAATCATCGATACGGAGACCCAGTGCGTCGAAAAATGCATCGAGGCACGGGATCTGCGGAGTCACTTGGGTGAAACAGAGTCGTTCGCGCTGAACGTGCAAACAGACCATGGCTTCCTCCTCCTTGTCGCGAGAAATCTTCCATGTCATCGAACGGAAATCTTGAATCAACTCCTTCTCTGCCCAACACACCGCGTGGACCTTTGAAGGTTGCCGACGACTGCTGGATGGTGGGGCACCGGAATCCGGAGTCCATGTTGCAATGCAATACTTACATTCGCACGTTTCGACAGTTCGGCAGCGCGCGCAACGTTTGCATTGACCCCGGATCACAGTTCGATTTCGCAGTGGTTGAATCGAACGTTTCGAAGGTCATTGGCGATATGTCGGAAGTCCACGCGATGACGATCAATCATCAAGATCCGGATGTCGCCGGGAACGCCCCCTTGTTTTGTGAGGCGGCACCAAAGTTGGAGATGATCGTTTCGGAAGAGGTTTGGCGTTTGCTGCAGCACATGATGCTGAAGCCGGGTCGCGTGCGTTTGTCACACGGAACGCAGACGACGACCACGCAGCAACCATTTCAGTTCGTTCCCACACCGTTTTGCCATTTCCGCGGTGCCATGGCACTCTACGACCCTGAGCAAAGGATTTTGTACAGCGGAGACCTGTTTGGTGGATTGAACCGACTTGGACGAGTGCAGTTATTGGCGACCGAAGAGGATTGGGCAGGCATCGCACAGTTTCATCAGATTTACATGCCGAGTCGCGAGGTCTTACGCTACGCGGTCCGACAGATTCTGAATCTCCGACCCAAGGTTGAGGTCATTGCTCCTCAACATGGGCACATCATCACCGGTGACCTAGTCGACCTGTTCCTGGAACGGATGCATGAACTTCCAGTCGGCAACGACTTGCTTGCAGACGATTGGGATTCGGAGAATCGAACAGGGTATCAAGAGGTGTTGCAGCGTGTGGTGGATCGAGCGATCGAGGATCGCGGCGAGGTCAATGTTGTCGGTCGTTTGAATATGCACGAATCCGATGATGATCTGGCTTCTCAGGTTCGTCTGAGGGGACGCGAGTTGCTGCTGGATCGCGAAGGCTACTCGTCTTTAGGAAAAGTCTTTCTGCGGCTCACAGACGGAGAGCCGAATGAGTTTGTCGTGTCGCTTCGCGAAGTGATCGTTCAATCATGCGAAGAATTCGGTTTGCCGATTCCGCCAGTCGCGTCAGGATTCCGATCGGATTTGGCATCCGAATCGTCGTAGTTTGCTAACGCGGCGAGAGGCCGGTTGGGAACCTCCAGGCCCTCTTCGGTCGGCCCCTTTTCCAGTGCTTCCTGTTCCAGTGCTTCCTGTTCCAGGCCCGCCTTTCGCAGGCATCCTGTTGACAGGACCAGGCGATCGGGTTGGGTCGCTACCCGTTCGCGATTTCCTGCAGGACCTGATCCAGTAGAGCGAGTTCGCGTGCACGACGAAGTTCGCGTAGGCGAGATTGAGAGACGTCAGCTGGGAGTGCGTCGGGAAGAATTTGCTCGGGTTCACTTGCTCTTGCGGTGGAAGTTCGCGCGAGCTCATTGATGATCAGCAACGCGTCGCGTGCCGTGATCATGTAGTCGCCACTCACGTCCACAAATAGGCCCGGGCTTGGCTCAGTATTCGGGTCGAGTGGTGACGCGCCGCCAAGTCTCGCAAGTTGATTGATGATTCGAAGTGCGTCAGCGGCCGTGACCTGATTGTCGTCGTTGACATCGAACACGTTCGACACATTTTGAAACCGTGGTGGCTCGTTGTCGGTCAGTTCTAATTCGAGGGTGTCGCCGACGTATCCGACAGAGGAGAACGTGAAGACGTAGTCGAGCGATCGTTCGTACTCTTCGTCCTCGATGGCAGCGACGGGAATCGTGATTTGACTCTGGTTCGCGGCAATTGTCACGTTGGATGGAAGGTCAAGTTGATCGCTGTCGTTCCCAGCGATCTGTACAAGGATCGGCTCTGCGGTGTCGGTATTGCTTCGGCGGATAACCAATTGGACGCTTTCTCCTTCCTGCACCGTGCTGTCGGAAAGGGTCGCCGTTAAGGTTTCGTGATCGCGAACGACCAAGCTGATGGCGTCGGACGCGACTCCTTGCCCTGAGGCGGACAGGTCGATGTCAATGTCGCCGTCGAGAAGTGCATCGTCCACCGCTCGGATTGGAACCTGCACCGAGTTCAAATTCGCTGGGATCACGACGCTACTGGGGACAGTTGCTTCGCTCGTATCACTCGACGAAAGTTGGATCGTTTGGTTCGTTGTGCGGACAGGTCCGGTACGGGTGACGGTGAGCGTCGCGGCCGAACTGTCGTCGTTTTCTGTGACGGAATTTCGATCGAGAGTCAGACTCAGTGCAGGCGGTGCTACGACGTTGATGCGAAGCGTGCGTGACACCGTGCCGCCATCGTCATCAGTCACAGCGACAGTGACCGTCTTGTTTCCAGCGGTTTGGTAAGTGTGAGTCCCGTCGATGGATGCTTCGGTGAGACGTCCTGTGGCGTTGCCTTGAAGGTCAATCGTTGCCTCGCCACTGTCGACCTCTGAGCCATCGCCCCAGTTGATCGTGTAGGAGAACGTTTCCGTTGTCGGCGGCGTTGCCTGGCTGTTGTTGAATCCCGGATCCGTGAAAGTGGCAAGGTCTGCGAGTGCGATGGGCTGGCCGACAGTTGTCGTTTGGTTTGGTGTCACCGAAAGCGTCGGGCGAACGTTCGTCACGCTGATCGATGCCACATCGCGTGGGACCTCACCACCGCGAGAACCCTTCAAAATCAAGGTCGCATCGTATTGACCGTCATCCGCATAGCGATGATTGGCGGAGACCGTCGTGCGCATGTTGAGCAAGTCCCAGCCGATGTCGTCGAGGGCGGCAAGGTCAAGCGTGGACAAGGGGGTCCGTTGCCCGAGCGCGATCGATCCGCTCATCAGGGTTGCCTGGCCCGTGGTACTTAGAATTGAGCTTGCCCAGTGCCCGCCGGTCACGGGCGGCGAGCCGCTACCTTCGTAAGCCGCACGCGACTTTGCTCCCGTCATTACGCCGCTGCTCGTCAGACGTTCCCAAGCGGTCGTCACGTCAGAACGCGCGTAACCGAAACCGAGTACGTGAGCGATTTCGTGGGTCGCGACAGAGAGGAAGTCGACTTGTTGCGGTTGGATGCCATTGGGGTCGAGTCCAAAGTACCAGTCGCTATCGGAGTCGAAGCTGATCGTTCCGATGTGCGGGGCGACATCGCTTTGAGTCGTGCCAAGCGCGCCAGGTTCACCCCGGCCACGGACGACGTCGCGAAACGCTTCGATCTCAGCAAGTTTCTGATTGCACTCTGCTTGAGTTCGGCAAGAAATCTGAGTGGCCGGGAATTGATAACTTGCTTGGCCACCCACACCACGTTGGAATCCCGGAAGATTCCTCGAGCCTGCATAGATGACGATTTCATTCGCATTGACGCGAAGGTTCCTCGCCAGATTTGTGGGTGTTCCGGTGATGGAGTTGGACGGGCCGTTGGACGGGTGATTGATCGACGGGATCCATTCTTTGATTCCGCCGGGGGTAATCGCAGCCAGATCATCGCCGAATCGCTTGATCATCGAATCGGCGGCGACCTGCAGGACGTTGCGACGACTGGCATTGGAACCGGAGAAGAACCCGCGAGTATCGAAGGAATAGTCGAATCGTATTCGCAAACTGCCGGTTTGGTTGCCACCGGAGATCGAGGCAACGGGCGAGGTCGTACCGTCACCCCAGTCAACGATCGCACTTGCATCGCCGACGATTCCGGCGACGTCGTAGTTCCCGTTGAAACTGTAGAGGGCGCCCTCGGCGATGAGCATCCGGCGCACCTCCAACGGCTGGATACGAAGGGAGCGGGTCGGCCTGCGACGCCGTCGAGGTGGTCGACGCTTGCGTTTTTGTCCTGTGATCGCAACGCGAGACAGTGACATAAGGCGTTCTCGTTCGCGACGAAAAGAGGGTTCGTCGCAAAAGGGATGAGCGGAAGACTCTGGATTAGGTAGATCCGAGTCTAGCACTTTGCTGAGCAGCTGAACAAGCAGGATTTTTTCATGCCACATTCATTCGTTGGGCGTGAAATTTGCGTGATTTCTCGCTAGCGGGGGACATGCTTTAGCAACAAAGCCACCAATCCGCTATTGTCTCCCTTCCCCGGGCGTCACGAATTCGCCCTGAGCCCACCTGTTCCCTAGGAGTCTGTTGATGCGTAAGTCGATTGCCGCGGCCCTCGTCGCACTGTGTTTTTTCGGAGCGGTAGTGCAAGCCGAAGATTGGCTTCAATGGCGAGGGGCGGATCGAGCCAATCTGTCGAGCGAAACCGGGCTGTTTGATGACACTGCTTCGGACCCACCGCCGTTGAGCTGGATGGCCGAGGGGCTGGGATCGGGATACGCGAGTGTGACCGTCGCTGGCGACACGATCTACACGACTGGCAACTTCGCCGAAAATCAGTCAGCCATTGCCATTGATGCCAACAGCGGTTCGGTGCTCTGGAAGTCGCCGATCACTTCGGGCGCGCCGAAGCATGGTTACGACGGCAGTCGCACGACGCCCACCATTGATGGCGATCGCATCTACATGGTTTCCAGCGACGGAGAAGTCGTTTGCTTGAATCGAATGAACGGAAGTGAAGTCTGGAGTCGTGACTTCAAAGACTGGAATGGGAAGATGATGAGCGGATGGGGCTTTAGCGAATCGCCATTGGTGGATGGCGATCGAGTCATCTGCACACCGGGCGGTAGTGAAGGCATGGTCGTCGCCCTGAACAAGAATAGTGGCGAAGACATTTGGGCGACGCGTTTACCCGCTTATGACTCGGAAGATGGATTGAACGGCAAGCCGTTGAAGGATGGTGCGGGCTATTCCTCGGCGGTGATCAGCAACGGCGGTGGCGTCAAGCAGTACGTGCAACTGGTCGGACGGGGGTTGATTGGCGTTCGAGCGTCCGATGGCAAACTGCTTTGGCGATACGAGCGGGTGTCCAATGGTACGGCGAACATTCCGACTGCGTTGATTGATGGCGACTACGTGTTCACCAGCACAGCGTACAACACCGGATCGGCATTGTTGAAGTTGAGTGCTGACGGTGATGGTGTGAAGGCGGACGAGGTCTACTGGTTGGACGCCAAACAACTGCAGAATAAGCATGGCGGAATGACGCTTGTGGATGGGTACATCTACTGCGGTCACGGAAACGGCAATGGTCTTCCAATTTGCGTCAACATGAAGACAGGGGAGATCGCGTGGGGACCGGAACGCGCTGCTGGAAAAGGTGAGACCAGCCTGATTTACGCTGACAATCACCTGGTGATGCGTCGCGATGATGGCACCGTGATCTTCGTGCAGGCGTCACCGAAAAAGTTCAGTCCCGTTGCCACCTTCAAGCCAGAGTTTCAGGCGGGGAAGAGCTGGGCGCACCCAGTGATCGCCAATGGAAAACTCTACTTGAGAGAGCAGGGTAAGCTGATGTGCTATTCGCTCAAGAATTGAGCGATCGAGTCGGCAACCGTTGAGCCGGTTGGCAGCGCGAATCGTGACTGCCAACTGTGAGCCGCCGTTTCGATTCGCTGCCCGCCGTTTCGATTTGCCGATGGCTTCTTCGAATGCGCCAATAGCTTCTTGGATTCGCCGATGGCTTTGCTGCTTTGAACCGGGCTGGCTATTCCTTTTCGCCGCGGCGGAACACGGCGACAATATCGTCGACAGGGACGACAAAGAGCTGATTGTCGTGTTCTAGATCGACAGGGATCGCGTTCTTGGGGTGGAACAAGATCTTGTCGTATTGCCGCAGAGGAAGTTCTTCGTCGTTCTCGACCACGGCACTGATGGTGACGATGCGACCGGTAATCGTTGGGATTTCGGCGGCGTCGGGGAGAGCGATGCCACCGCGAGTCTCGCGTTTTGGCTCATCCTTGCGTACGAGCACACGATCGCCAATTGGCTCAACGTGCTCAAAGGATGACGCTTTCTTCTTTCCCATCTCGGCTCCGACGCTCGGTTTGACTCATACGATTGCACAACAAGGACGCATTTTGTCCTCCCAGCCACGAATCGTCGAGGGAGGGCAGGGGAGCGAGTTTTTACCGGCAGGGCGCCGCGATTGCGCGGCGATCACCGTTCGGATCCAACCGTCAAAGCGCTAATTCGGCACGAAGCTCTTGGCGTGTGATTCACGTTGGGCAAGTTCGAAGTCGTGCTGGGTCATGATTCTTGCCAGCTCTTCCAAGTCGGTCGATGCCGTCCAGCCGAGTTTTTCCTTCGCCTTGGACGCGTCACCCAGCAGCAGGTCGACTTCGGCAGGACGGAAATATCGAGGATCGATTTCGACGTAGTCTTCGTAGTTCAGTTCAAGCTGCTCGAAGGCCAGTCGGCAAAAATCGCGAACCGACTCGGTTCGTCCGGTGGCAAGCACGAAGTCGTCTGGTTCGTTGTGCTGCAGGATGCGCCACATTCCCTCGACGTAATCTTTCGCGTAACCCCAGTCACGTTTTGCATCGAGGTTTCCGAGGTACAGCTTGTCTTGAAGACCGACTTTGATTCTTCCGGCTGCGCGTGTGATCTTCCGCGTGACGAAGGTTTCGCCACGTCGCTCTGACTCGTGATTGAACAGGATGCCATTGCTGGCGAACATGTCGTAGCCGCGACGGTAGTTCACGGTTTGGTGGAATGCATAAACCTTGGCACAGGCATAAGGCGACTGAGGATTGAAGGGCGTGGTTTCGCTCTGTGGAGTTTCCAAGACGTCGCCGTACATCTCACTGCTGCTAGCCTGATAAACGCGGACTGGCTTTTCCTTGTTGAGCAGACGTGCGGCTTCCAAAACGTTCAGGGCGCCCACACCGACGGTCTCCAATGTGTAGACCGGTTGGTCGTAGGAGACCCGAACATGACTTTGCGCGCCGAGGTTGTAGATTTCGTCCGGCTGAACTTCCAGCACAAGATTCGTGAGCGCCTGACCGTCGGTCAGGTCGCCGTAATGAAGTCTCATTTGAGACTCATCGTGGACATCGCGATAAATGTGGTCGATTCGCTCAGTCGAAAACGTGCTGCTTCGTCGCACCAAGCCGTGCACCTGGTAGTTCTTCTCGATCAACAGTTCGGCAAGGTAACTACCGTCTTGGCCAGTGATTCCAGTGATCAGTGCTGACTTCGTCATTCGTTCGGCAATGGGTTAAGGGAGGGTGGCGTCGCGCATGCGAGCTTGTGACGCTGCGTCCTATACTGATCGTAACTGACCAGCACCGGTTTCCGTAAGGAAGGATTGATAGGTACGTTGGAGACCTTCGGCAAGATCAATTTGGTGATGCCAGCCGAGTCGATGGAGTCGGCTGACGTCGGTGCATTTGATGGGAGTCCCGTCGGGGCGTGACGGATCGGTAACGATTTTTCCCTTGTAACCGACCGTTTCGGCCACCATTTTGGCGAGATCCAGAATCGTTTGGTCGACTCCGCTGCCGACGTTGACCCAGTCGGGAGGGGACTCAACGGTTGTCAGATGAACCAACGCATCGGCCAGGTCATCGACATACAAGAACTCCCGACGGGGAGTCCCCGAGCCCCAAATTGTGACCACGGGAGACTCTGTCTCCTTGGCTTCGTGGAACCTGCGGATGAGCGCCGGCATCACGTGGCTGTGTTCGGGGTGGTAGTTGTCGCCGGGGCCATAAAGGTTGGTCGGCATGGCGCTGTGAAACATCACGCCATGTTGTTGGCGATAGTACTGGCAGAGCTTCAGGCCGGCGATCTTCGCCAGCGCGTAGGCCTCGTTGGTTGGCTCCAGCGGACCGCTCAATAGCGATTCTTCGGCGATGGGTTGCGGGCAATCTCGTGGATAGATGCAGGTGCTGCCCAGGAACAGGAAGCGTCGAACGCCCGACTTGAATGCGGCGTTGATGGCATGAACGGCCATCAGCACGTTTTCGGACAGGAATTCGACGGGGAACGTTTGATTGGCCACGATCCCGCCGACTTTGGCGGCGGCGAAGATAACGGTGTCGGGGCGATGCGATTCAAAGAAGCTCTCGGTTCCTTTGGCGTTCGTCAGATCGAGTTCGGGGCGAGACGCGGTCAGGACTTCGCAAGGACCAGCGGCGAGCCGTCGGCAGACGGCTGAGCCGACCATGCCGCGATGTCCGGCCACGAAGACTTTTCCAGTTGGGTAGGTATTCATGACCACGAGAATACTTCGCTGCCCGAGGTGCGTCATTAGCAAAGTGTTTTCGCCCATCTGAAGGCGTGTTGAGCGACGATTTCCGGTGCTGCGGATTAGTCGGGTCTCGCTGCCTTTGGTGGTTGGGGGAAGCTCGCGGGACCAAGTGCATGCGGCGCGCCCCAACGCCGATCTACCCTACCAACGGCCGATCTCGAATCGGGTGGACCGATGAATTTTCGCACGGCCGTACTCTCCCATTCATGGATGAAACGAAGGGATGCGCAAGGAAGTCAAACGATCGTTGTTACTGTGGCCGGCCGCGGCATCAGCGACCATTTTGGCGGTATCGTGGTTACCCACCGATTACCAGCCCGACCCGGCGGTGCCGCGTGCGCCACAGGCTCCGCAAATCGTGACGGTCCCGAGAGTAGCGAAACCGCTCACCACAGGTCCCGTGGTGGTTACGCCGGAAGTCGAACTTCCGGCCCGTAACGAGTACGGAGCGCGTGCGATGAAACTGCCCGAGCGAGTGGCAGAGGTGTTTGGCGTGCCAGCACGGATGGTCAAAGCTCCAATTCGTGACGAAGGGCAAGAGCTGGCGGGACTTGGGATCGCGTCGTCAGACGCAAACGCTCGAGGAATCGATCGCGAGACTGTCGATAGTCTGCTGCGAGACTTGGCGAAAGTGGCCGCCGCTGCCGCTGCAGAACCACAAGTGGTCTCCTCCAACGCATTGTTATCGGTCAACACGCTGCCGAGTCTGCGGAGGCGAATGAAGATTCGACCGGCGCCCGGCGAAACGCTCGAAACGACACCGGTTTGGTTGGTGGGGCCTGGTCGGCCAGAGTTTTGGGAGCCGGCGATCAAGCTTGTCGACGTGCCGCACTTGAAGCGGCCTTCCGTGCTTCCCAAGTCGACGCGAGCGTTGGCGCGACGCGATCTGTCGTTGAGTGACGAGACGCCGCTTGAACTCTCGAAGGCCAATGACTCACGCGTGTTAACGCACTCAGAAGTCCGTGACGTGTTCGATTCGCTGATCGAGGCGTTCGAGGCTGTCAGGCCCCCCTCGTCCCCTGCGACGGTCGCCGCGACGACAGCCAGCCACACCAAGCCAGGGTCATCGTCTGCTTTGGATAAGATGCCAGGCTCTACCGTTGCTTTGACTAGGAAGCCTGGGATTCCATCCGCATTGGCGACGACGCCGGAGTCTCCATCGGCTTCGGCCGTTAGCGAGTGGCTGGGGGGTGACCGTCCGCGATTGGCTCGGCTGCCCGAGCAAGAGCAGACGCCAAAGGTTGAGAGCCGTGCCGGGCGCCCGCAAGAAGAAGCTCGCGGCGATCGAAGTCCGGCTGGTTGGCCCGTCACGCAACAGTTGTCACAGCAACTGGAAACGCTTGCTGGGATGGCCCATCGCGACCGAGCGCATCGCGATCAGAAGTTTGTGACGACCTCGGCCACCGACCAGGAAATGTTGAATTGGTCGGACGATGTTTCGCAGCGGTTGTTGGAACTGCAATCGTTGCCTCGACTGGGTGCCCCTCGGGCCGGAGAACTGATTGACGAATTGGAGCAATTGGCTGATCGGGGGCGTCGACAAGCGGAACAACTCGAGGATCGCGACCAGCAAGTGCAATGGCTTCGTACGAGCCATGGGATCTCTCGTCGCCTTGCCGTTTGGCGTCCGGTCTGGCAACTGTCGCAGCAGAATGCTTCCGGTTGGACCGAAGCCGAGCAACATGCTTCCATTGGCGTGGCGGTGGAGCAGGTACGCATTGACCTGGAGCAGACCGGAGATGTTGCCGGGTGGAATTCGTTTCTGATGTTGGACGCCATTCAGAAGGCGGCTCAGGAAAGCGACATGGAGTCGCGTTCCGTACTGGCGCAGCGATTCCTGTCACGGTTGCAATGGCACAAGCTTGATTCAGAACAATTGCGATGGCTGGAACGTGACTCGGTTGCCGAACTTTCGGCCGCGGTGCGACCATGGGCTCGCAAGGCGATTGACTACGCCAACCTGATGGGGCAGATCGAGCAACAGGAAGCTAACGCGATCGACTTGGCCGCCATCGACATCGCCAGTGCGGCCCAAACGCTCCGGTTCGCTGAGAGCCGCGAGGCGATTGAAGTGTCAAAAGGAATCAACACGTACTACCGAAACGCAAACGTTCGAATTGCCATCACCGAGGCGATGTTGGAGCGGATGTTGCCGGTCATCGAGCCGCACTCCGTCCCTGTCAATACTCGGATTCTGGGTAGCAATGTTCGGGGGACGAGTCGCATCGAAAGTGGATTCGATTTGGAGCTGCAACCGTCAATGGACCGCTGGAAACTCGCGTTGCGAACCCAGGGGCGTGTCTCCACGCGTTCGGCCGGTGTTCGCGACGGCGTGACGGTCCGAACTGCGGCGGCCTCACAGTTCGACGCAGCCACGCCGATTGAGGTGACCCGCCGCGGCGTCTACGTCGGCGATTCTGAAGCGGGCGTTACCGGCCGCACGCAACTGCGAGGAATTGAAACGAACTATGACGGATGGCCGCTGGTCGGGTCGCTCGTGCGATCGATCGCTCAAGACCGATATAATTCAAACTCGGCAACGGCAGGTCGGATGGCCAATCAGCAAGTCAGGGTTCGGATTGAATCCGAAATCGATGAGCAGTTGAATCAGGAAGTGGATGAGGCCGCATCCAAGTTGAGTGAGATGGTGCTGGGCCCGCTTGGACGACTGCAACTGGAACCACAGGTTACCGATATGCAGACGACCGATCAGCGTCTGTTGGCACGCTATCGCGTTGCCGGCGATTGGCAGCTCGCTGCATTCACGCCCCGGCCCCGAGCTCTCAGCACCAGTCTGATGAGTATTCAGGTTCACCAGTCGGCTCTCAACAACACTCTGGAGCAGTTGGTGCCCAACGAAGCACCCATGTCGATTCGCGAAATGATTCAGAATGGGGCAGCGACGTTCGGCCAGCAAGAGTTGGAGTTGCCGGATGACATTCCCGCAGATGTGACCGTGCAGTTTGCCCGAACGCGACCGATCACCGTTGAAATCGAAGAGGGACGTCTTTGGGTCACCTTGCGTGTGCTGAGATTGCGGCGTGACGAACGGCTCGACTTGACGCAGTTCATTGTTCGCGCCGCCTACAAGCCAGAAGTGAACGGCATGAACGCTCGGTTGGTCCGTGATGGTCATTTGCGAATCAGCGGGCCACGGATGTCCATGCGAGAGCGTTTGCCCGTCCGAGCCATCTTCAACAAAGTGCTGTCGCCGAATCGCCCGATCGTAATGACCATGCCACAACTGACCGAGCACCCGGCCGCTGTGGGATTGGCGATCAGTCAGTTGGAGTTACGCAACGGTTGGATCGCCATGGCGGTCAGCGAGGAGAGCTCGCCACGTATCGCGTTAGCTGACTAATGCGGTCCGAACGCCAGTTCGCACAGGTGCGCTTGTGCGATCGGTTGCGGGCAGCTCCAAACCAAGAAGAAGAGTGCTTCACGACACCAGCGGCCGACGGGGTGTCCGTTGACGAAGCCGGCGCCCTTGGCGGCGGTCAGCGCCGCTTGCGTGGTTCGAAGGACCAATCGATTGGCTGCCCCTCGGATCTCGGAAGCGTCGCAATCGCTGTCTCCGGAAGACGCGCTCAATAGTCGTGACTCCAGAGAATCGACTTCACGCATTAGTTCGTCCGATGCTTCTCGCAAATCCTCGCGGCGCGACGCTTCATCGGCCAGATAGCTGACCGCTGCGCGAGACAGGCCGATCGCCAGGGTTGACGTTTGCAACCCGCCGGTGCGTGCTCCGATTCCCGACTGCAGGACGTTTTCTTCCGGACCACCGATCAGCATCGATCGATCCACGTGCACCTGGTCGAATGTCACCTGATCGGTGCAGCTGGCGGATAGGGCCACCAGTTCATTGCCAGGTCCCGCCTTGATTGACTTCTGGTGCGCCGGAACGGCGACCAGGATTTGCCGATTGTCTGGTAAGGTTGCGCCAGTGACCACGATGTCCGCGTGCGGCGCGCCGGTCACCCATGGCGACATCCCGTCCAAAACGTATCCGTCGTCCTTTTCCTCCGCGCGAAGCACCGGTCGATTGAGGTGGCGGCGACTGGTTGTCAGATGGCTGATCCCGACCGTACCAAACGCTTTGCCTTCGACGAGGGGGCTGAGCCAGTCATTGGCCACTTGCGGATTGTCGCTGCTGGCGATCCGTCGAATCGCGCCCATGTATTGAGTGATCACGAAGGTCGTTGTCAAATCGGCGGCCGCCAAACGGAGGTAACCACGCGTTTGATCGGCATCGGACCAGCCGAAACCCCCTTTCGCCTGCGGCAAAAACCACCGATAGACACCTGAGGCTCCACAGAGCCGAAGCGATTCGGCCGGCCAGTCGTCGATACCGACCCACCGCGACGACCACTCGCTCAGCTGATCACACAATTGATCCATCGCGTCGTCATTAGGATTTTCTACGGGCGTCGGATCGTGCATTATCGCAGTCTGGATTGCGGTGTTCGAAATTGCGTGGAATAGATGGTCGCCGGTGGGCGATTCTGGTTACGTTCTCCGCGTCGAATCGCTATTTTGAGCTCTTACACGGTGAACGAGGCTGTCACAAAGGTGATAGCCCTACCTATTTTCTCCAGTTTGAAGATTGAGTCGACGGGTCGCCGATCCGTTTGAGACCTCACGATAGTTTCTAGCAGATAATTCATCACCAGCGAGTTCCCATGAGCCAGACTGAATTACCGCCCCCTGTCTCGCCAACATCTCCCCTGCTGCAACCCGACCACGCTCATCATCACGCCGATGACCTGTATGGCAAGCTGTGGGCCTTGGCCAACAACCTGTGGTGGAGTTGGCATCCAGAGTGCGATCAGCTGTTTCGGGACATCGATCCGATTCGCTGGCGACAAATTGACCACAATCCGGTCGCGCTGCTGCGCGAGATGACGCCTGAGCAATTGGCGGAACGGGCAAGTGAGTTGGTTTTGCACAGCCGGATCAATTACGCCTACCGACGATTGCAAGAGTACCTGGCGGACACGCACACGTGGGCGTCGACCAACGCCGGGGTTTTGGGTGCCAAACCAGTTGCCTACTTCTCGGCTGAGTTCGGGATTCACGAATCGGTACCGATTTACAGCGGTGGTCTTGGAGTTCTTTCGGGCGACCATGTGAAGAGTGCATCGGGGCTGGGCGTCCCGCTGGTTGGCGTCGGTCTGTATTATTCGCAGGGGTACTTTCGTCAGCATCTCGATGACGATGGCTACCAAGGTGAGGACTACCTAGAGACTAAAATCGACAACCTGCCGATGAAGCCGGCGGTCGATGGCAATGGCGACGCGATCACGATCTCGATCGATACTCGAAACGGGCAGCTGTTGGCCAAGGTCTGGCTGATGCACGTCGGTCGCGTTCGACTTTACCTGTTGGACTGCAACGTTGAGGGAAATAACACGGAGGACCGCGAACTGACCAGCCGTCTTTACGGTGGAGATCAGCGGACGCGAATTCGTCAGGAATTGGTCTTAGGCGTGGGAGGTGTCAAAGCGCTTCACGCATTGGGCATCGATCCGGGTGCGTACCACTTGAACGAAGGTCACTCGGCATTTGGTCCGCTGCAAGTGATCAACTACCTGATGCACGAAGATGGGATGTCGTTCGCCGAAGCTCATCACCAAGCTGCGCGAATGACCTGCTTCACAACGCACACGCCAGTGCCGGCGGGCCACGACCGATTCCCACCAGAGTTGGTCGAGGAACATTTGGGGCCACTTCGCGATTCCCTTGGCCTCTCTGAGAAAGAATTGATGGCGTTGGGGCGAGTCGACGGAGAGAATCCCTCTGAGACATTCTGCATGACGGTGATCGGCTTCAAGATGAGTCGATATGCCAACGCAGTCAGTAACCTGCATGGTGTGGTTTCACGCCGCATGTGGGCACACAACTGGCCCGATCGAGCTGAAGACGAAGTGCCCATCGGACACATCACCAATGGTGTTCACGTGCCAAGTTGGTTGGCGGGCCAAATGGCCCTGCTGTACGACAAGCATTTTCCAGCCGATTGGAAAAGCCGTATCCAGGAGCCTCAGGTTTGGCAGTGCATTCACAATGTCGATCCAGGCGAGTTGTGGGAAACGCACAACGCGTTGAAAAACAACCTGCTGTCGTTCGTTCGACGTCGCGTTAGCCGACAGTGTCGCCGTCGCGGCGAAAACGACGACGTGGTCGAAGCAGCACGTCGAGTTCTGGATCCGCGTGTGCTGACGATCGGATTTGGACGTCGTTTTGCGACCTACAAACGAGCCAACCTGCTGTTCAGTCAGGCGGAACGCATCGCCGAGTTGCTGCAAAGTACCGATCGGCCGCTGCAGTTGATCTACGCTGGCAAGGCTCACCCAAAAGACGAGCCAGGAAAACGCTTCATTCAGGAGATCGCGAACCTGCGTCATGATCCACGATTCGAGGGGCGCGTCGCCTTCATCGAAGATTACGACATCAATGTTTGCCGTCACCTCATTCAAGGCGTCGACGTTTGGCTGAACAATCCACGTCGTCCGCTTGAGGCGTCTGGAACGAGCGGTCAAAAGGTTGTGCTCAACGGTGGCCTGAACTGCAGCATCCTGGATGGTTGGTGGGGCGAGGCCTATAACGGTGTGAATGGATTTGCGATCGGTCAGGGACGCAGTCACAGGGACGATGAGGTCACGGACCGTCGCGACGCCGAAGCGTTGTACGAAACGATTGAGAACCAAGTCATCCCTTGTTTCTACGATCGTGATGCCGACGGATTGCCCAAGGCCTGGATCACTCGCATGATGCACAGCATCAGTACGCTTGCCTGGCGATTCAGTAGCCACCGGATGGTCGCCGACTACACGGAGCAAGCCTACTTGTGGGCAGCTGGTGGTGTGACCTGCGATATGCGGTATCGCTAGGTTCCAGCGGGAATCAGATGAAACAAGAGTGCCCACGCTTTCTCGGAAGCGTGGGCATTTTTTTGTTGAGTCCGCGACGTGCAGGTGGCGGTGTCGTGACCGGACCGTTGTCACGAATGCATCGGCTCGGTCGTTTCCGTATCGCGCGGCCGAAAGTTTGCGGACGTGCAGGTTGGCTCACATCAGCTGCTGTTCGGAAACGGTTTGCGTTGGTTCCGATCATTCAAGGACGGCATGCCGAATGGAGTCTGACTCCGGCGCGCCACGACTTGTTCGTCGATACTGTGTGGGTGTCGTCGAGACGCAACGCCAACGTGAGCCTAGGAATCCGAAGGTAAGGCAGATCGACATGAACAACGCGCCGGTTGCCAGTTGAGCGTCGGCGTTGGCATCTCCCGCTCCGGTCAGTGTGAAGCCGGCGAGTGCAAGCGGGGCGACGACGTGTGAGAATTCGGCGTTGTGACTCAGCAGGGCGGCGAAACCAAGCACCATTGCCAGCCCGATGCCAGCGACAAGCATGAAGAATGACTGCCATCCGATCGAGATGAAGATTGCGATTCCTGCCGTCACCATCATCATCTCGCGAATGCCGAAACGAATGCCAGGTGAAGAACTTTCAGTTTCTATCGGCTCCTCTTTCGCCGTCGGGGACTTGAACACCTGGGGAACCATCGTGATGCGCGACGTCTTGGGATACAGTTCAAATTGGAATCCCAGGTACTTAAGCAGCAATGCCAATCCAAGCATGGGGGCGAGCAGAGGAAAGGCGCAGGCCACCAGGAATAGGCCCCAGAGGTGAAAGGGGCGATCGCTCGCGAGAGGCACAATGAACAACAAAGACAGGACAACGCCAATCAGTAACGCAGGTGCCCTCGCATTCGCTTCCCAACTTATTGAGTTCAGTCCGATGGCCCAGCCGTAGTCGATGCAGGTCAGCATCGTGACCACGAAGAGTATCACCACGTCGGTCCACAGCCGTCGGCTACTGAGGTCGCCGTCGGCATCGAAGGTGAGTAGCATTAGCCACCCAATGAGTAGGATTGCTGCGATGATCGAAATGGTGACGACGTGTACTCGCCGCAGGGAAATCCAGCGTTCGCCGATTGTCTTTCCCTCGACCAGGTTGGACATGACAAGACGTGAAGGGGCGAACGATAATGGGCTGGACGTGTAGGTCACCGTGTGTTCGCCACGGCTGCTCCGATATCTCAAGGGCGGCCGCAGATGTCCGCTCCATACGGCTGCCAGCTCAGGTTCATTCATCGTGGTCGCCGCGCTTTGATCGCGTCCGGCCACGCGTGACGAGAGTTCCGTCGAGATCAGTTCGCTCGGGCCACCTTGCGACGCCAGGATTTGCACAGAGCGTGGCGACGACGATCGATCAAAATAGTTCAGGCAATCTCCGACGCACGTCACATGACGACTGGAAATATCGTCAATGGAACCCACCAGCAATCCGTCAGTATTTCGCACGATGTGGAGTTTCGGCGGACGACGCCCAGCGAATTTACTGCTGAGCGCATTTTCGATCAGCACCGTGAACTTGTCCCGCATGATGGGAAACACATCGACGTTCTGTGCTTCGCCCACATCACACGTCCAGCGGATCGAATTGGCTTTCGGATCATATCCAATGAGCACACCTCCCTCGACGTACAGCAGCAGTTCTCCGTCATGCGTGCACGCGAGGCTATGAACGGGAATGGTGGAGCTGACGACACGCTTTCGGTCGGTGAGGCCAGGCTGCCAATGATGAATAGTATTCGCAGTTGAGCTGCGGAAGGAGCTGGAAGCAAAGACATGCCCGTCCGCGGACAGGACCACTTCGTGCAACTTGATCCCTTCAAACGTCAGCGGAAGCTGCGTCGCGACGACGATCACGACCCCTGCTAGCGCGAGTCGCCATTGGTTTTTTGTCACCATCGATTTGCCTGCGCCAATCGCGATGGTTGCCTCGTAACGAACGAGCATTTTCCGGCGTCACAAAAGTGCGATTTTGATCACACCGTGCCACGGGACCCCGTTTTGCCCAACGTCCGATGGTAACCTCCACGATCATACGGAGGCAAACGTTTGTTTCGCATTTTCGAGATCCTGCAACCGCTATACTCTCCCCTCGAATCGTCGTTGCATTTCGGTACTCCAAGAGTCACTCCCATGAAAACCCCCTGCGCGTTACTGCTATTGAGCTGCTTGTTTGTCTTGACCAGCGATGGTCAGGTTCGTGCCGAGGGCGAAGTGGAAGACGGTTTCGTCTCGCTATTTAATGGAAGTGACCTGGAGGGCTGGGTCGTTCCCGAGGGTGACGGTGGTCACTGGAAGGTCTTGGACGGTGTCATCGATTACGATTCGCGAAGTGAGGCGAAGGGCGACAAAAATCTCCGAACGAAGGAAGATTTCGGCGACTTCATCCTGAAGCTTGACTGGCGGATCAAGGAAACCAGCGGGCTTTATGATGTTCCGATTGTGTTGAGTGATGGCAGCTACCTGAAAGATGCCTCGGGTAAAAAGATCACGATCAAAACTCCCAACGCTGATTCCGGCATTTACTTGCGTGGATTCTCGAAAGCGCAGCTGAACATTTGGCGGTGGCCGGTCGGATCGGGTGAGGTCTATGGAATTCGTAACAACGAGTCGGTTCCGACTGAGATACGTGCGGGTCTGACGCCGCGATTCAACGCCGACAATCCCGTGGGCGAGTGGAATTCGTTTGTCATCATCGTGGTCAAGGATCGAGTGACGGTCCTATTGAATGATCACATGGTCTTGGAGAATGCCCTGCTTCCCGGGATACCACAGCGCGGTCCGATCGTTTTGCAGCACCATGGCGGGCCCGATAAGAACGGCGAACTTCGGGCAGCATCGAGTTTGGTTCAGTTTCGCAACATTTGGATCAAGTCGATCGACCCTTAGTCGTTGGTTGGGACCATCCGATGGAAGATGCCGGATTCGGACGTGGCGAAGATGGGCTGAGGAATCGACGCAATGGCGAATGAGTTAGCGATACAGTTGGCAGAGCGATTGGCGAATTGCCGAACCCGCATTGTCTTTGCTGAGAGTTGTACTGGTGGATTGATTTCGGCTGAAATGGCTCGCGTTCCGGGAATCTCAGAGTGGTTGTGCGGCTCGGCCGTGACTTACCGCTGCGAAACGAAGTCGGCTTGGCTCGATGTCTCAAGGAACGAGATCGAGGTCCACACGGCCGTCAGCGACGTGGTTGCCTCGGAGATGGCCGAAGGAGTACTGCGGAAGACGTCCGAAGCGTCGTTGGCTCTTTCTGTCACGGGGCATCTCGGTCCAGGCGCCCCGGAAGGATTCGATGGACTGGTTTTCGTTGGCATTGCGTTAAGAACGTCTTCCGATCGAATCGAGATTGAAACGCAACGCCACCAGCTTCTTCAGTCGACACGGGTTGCGCGGCAAAGCGAAGCGGCTGCGGTGGTGATGCAAGCCGCGATGTCCGTCCTCGCAGAATGACCCGCAAGACGATGTCAGTTTGGGTCCGAAGCGAGTGAACGATTCGGCTCCCTTGCGGTTTTGCGTCTGCAAGCGAGTCGCGATCTGCCCTATATTCGAGTTCCTCACGGTTGGGCGAAAGGCTCAGTCCTTCTCTTCACGCAAAGGTTGTTAGATGTCCAGAATGCGATTGCCATTGGTGTGCGTCAGTTGTCTTATCCTGGTCGTCAGTTGTGTGTTGAAGCCAGCTGTCGTGTACGCGCAGCGTACTGACCTGATTGAGGACCTGTTTCAAACGTTGGCTGAGGCGAAGCTTGAACGAGAACGCAGCCGCGGAGGTACCTCGGCGGAGTCGTCCCGATCGGGCCGAACCCCCCGTGGCCAAGGGACCCGTGGCCAGGCGACCAATTCGCGTGTCGATCCGAAGCTCGACCCTCAGGGTCGTCAGCCAGCTGCAAATGGTGGGACAGCCAAGGTTGAAGCAAGGCCTGGAGTGATCACCTTTCCGCCGAAGTCTCGTAGCAACCTTCCGCCAAGCGGAACGACGGTTCCGAGAACATCGAACTTCGATCCGCGCGCTGGAAGGTCGGGGCAAGCTGGTTCCGCAGAAGCGTTTCGCGCGAACCTGGTCGCCTTCGATACCGAATGCGCGCGTCTGGTTCAGAGTTTGCGAACGGACGCGGCGCGGAATGCGGCACTCAGAAACGTTTTGCCGGATGCTTATCGTGTCTCCGCAGATGCGCATGCCTTGGTTGCAAACAGCGGTGCCGTTCGACAAATGAGCGCCTTTCAAGCACCCTACGCGCGGCTCGATGAGGGTTGGCGGCAACTTTCCTTTTCGCTGCGCGCTGTGCGGGGGCTCAGCAGTCAGTGTTCATCCAGCGTTCGCACGTGTGACGAATTGATCAGCCGCATGTCACGGCAGCTGCAAATCAAGCCTCAGTTTGATCGTCACGAACTGCATGATTTGATGATTGTCGCCGCCACGTACATGCAAAGTTTGATAGACGATCTGCAACTGGCTCGGATATCGCCCGCTGAGATCAGGCGGCTGACGCATGACTGTCGGCTGCTGAGGCAAAGCCTGCTTTCCGAAGCCGACCGTGTGAACGAGACGTCCTACGACGAAATCATTTCGCGGTTCACCGAGTTCATTGCCCGATGGCGTCAGTTCAGCGGCCAGGTTTACGCTCTTCAGGACCGACACTTGGAACGCCGTTTGGACCGAATTCGAGAGTGCGGTGATCAGACATACGCGTTGCTTTGGATGCCGACTCCCTACGATTCCGGATCGTTGCTCGTTTCGGCGAAGCGTTTGGCCGGTGCAAGCGGGGAGTTGTTGGATCAGTTGACGATGCGGTCCATGATGTCACTGGATGCGACTCAGCGCGCCAGTATCCTCGATACAACCAATCGGATGGGGTCGGCGACACAGCAGTTGGTTCAGGCCGTGAACCGCGGAGATCAGCGGGAGGAGCTGCAGCGAATTTTCGCTTCCATTGACCGTGATTGGTCGAGACTTGGTCCGGTGTTTCGCCGTATGAACTCGTTGAATTATGCGACCGTGTCGGCGATCGATCACGAGTGTGGCCATCTCCGCGACGCCCTCGATGTGGCGGGTGATCCCGGTGAATCGATCGGCTACGAGGGATTGATGGAGGTTGCCGCATCGTTGGAGGCGACATCGGCATACTTGGACGCGGATATTCGTCGTTACGCTCGGTATGTCGGTCCAACTTCGTACCGCCAAGGACTGCTTGATTCTTCGGAGTCGTTTTACGGTGATACCAAGGAACTGCACCGTTTGGTTAGTCAGCGAGGCGACCTGAGACTGCTTCAACGGGTGGCTGGCAATTTGCTTGACCACTGGCAGAGCCTTTCACAGCAGCTTGCCATCATTGAATCTCGAGGATTGTCTGCATCGCGAGCCGCAAATCTCCAGCGGGATCGGAGAGAACTGGTGTCGATGGTGGCAAAAATCTCGGCAGCATTGTCTCAGCGATGAGACAATTCCCGGGATCGCCATGAGGCGAAGCCGAGGATGCCGTTCGTTGCGACGGATCGCAGCGGTCAGGATCCCTCAGGTTGGATCGAAGATGGTCGTGCAAGCGAACTGTTTTCGCTGATCGCATTCAAGAAGAGACGGCGGATCGCATCGTAGCCTCGATCATTCGGGTCTTCGATATTGGTAAAGAACCAAAAGTGAGGATCTTCGCCGTCATAATGGGTCCGCCAAAACTGGCGGCAGTGTGAGCCATGTCCGAGGAATGTCTCATGCAGTGGCACGACGTGGACATGTTTCCGCTCGGATGCCACGTTGCGAATCGCCTGGTTGTACTTGGCGTGAATGGCGAGACCGTCTGGCCAGGTTGGGAGACGGAGACTTGGGGCATCGCCAACGCCATCGGTCGGGTCATAGATGTCGGCGATGTATATTTCGCAGCCAGCAGGAAAGCGATCCGTGATCTCATCCAACATCGTTGCGATGCGGACTTGGAAGTTTTCGATCCAAGGTTCCGCTTCTTCCAGCGTGGCCTTGTACATTGCACATTCGCGTGGCGCGCTGCGCCCGTAGCTGTGGATAAGGTCGTTGCCACCACTGGTCATCAAGACGATGCCAAACTCCTCCTCGTATTGCGGAAGCGATTCACGGATGACTTCCAGGTGCGTGTCCGACTCTGACCCGGAGATTGCAAGATTGAGCGAGTCGAGATTCGGAAGCACGGTTGAAAGGCAGACGCCTTTCAGTTCGTCATATTCATCTTTCGGATTCGTCAGCACGCGATTGAAAAACGTGTGCCTTGGCGACTTCGCACCGAGTCCCGCCGTGATGCTGTCTCCGATACCCACGACTTGAATGGGTCTCTCCGACCAGACCTCGGAGAATCGATCCGCCTCAACTTGGGGACCGGCGGGGCCAGTGCCGACAGGCCGTGCCAGATAGAATTCGATGTAGCCGAACACGCCCGGAATGATGATGGCCGCGAGCAGCAGCAGGAAGTACAGCCTTCGGTTTGAACGTGGCTTCTTTTGCAAGTTGGACCTCGGTGATGCGTCGCTAGTACTACTTCAGACTACTCCTTGAGGTTGTGAGTGTCGAGAAGCAGCGTGCGGTCCAGGATTGAAATGGCGAAGCAACGCGAGAGGGAGCGGCGTTTTCGTGTCGCAAGGTCCGCCATTCGGGTTGATCGCACGAAGTGGCAGACTGGGTTAGCATATGCCGGAAGAGTTTCTGAGAACCTGTCCCTTCGGAGTCATCTTGATGCGATCGATTTTCGTATGCGTTTTACCGCTGGCCGTTCTACTCATGAGTTCAGTCGGGAATTCAGCTGAATTGCCCGAGGTGGGCAAGCGTGACGGCATCAAGCCAAGGAATGTGGTTTTCGTCTTGACCGACGACCATCGCTTCGATGCCATGGGATTCATGGACCATCCCTTTCTTGAGACGCCGCACCTTGATTCGCTGGCGAGCAATGGTGTGCATCTGAAGAACGCTTTTGTGACCACATCGCTCTGCTCTCCAAGCCGCGCGTCGATCCTGACCGGTTTGTACACCCACAAGCATCGCGTGATCGACAACAACCGTCTGGTCCCTGAAGGCACGATCTTTTTCCCTCAATATCTCCAGGACGCCGGGTATTCGACTGGTTACATCGGGAAGTGGCACATGGGTGGTGCTCATGATGATCCGCGTCCCGGATTTGATCACTGGGTCAGTTTTCGCGGCCAGGGAAATTACCTGCCACCGGGGCCCAAGTACACGCTGAATGTGAACGGAGCCCGAGTCAAACAAAAGGGATACATCACTGATGAACTCACCGACTACGCCATTGATTGGCTGGAGGAGCAACAGGACTCGGAGAAGCCGTTCTTCCTGTATCTCTCTCACAAAGCCGTCCACTCAAATTTTACGCCAGCCGAACGACATGCAGATCGCTACGCCGACGCCGACCTGAGCTTTCTGCCACGTGGAAAAGACATCAGCGCAGAAAAGGACGCGCCTCGCTGGGTGCGGGATCAACGCAACAGTTGGCATGGAATTGATTTCAGCTATCACAGCGACAACGGGCTCGACTACCTGTATCGACGCTATTGCGAGTCACTTCTGGCGGTGGACGACAGCGTGGGTCGTGTTCTGGATCAGCTCAAGAAGATGGGCATTCATGATGAGACATTGGTCGTCTACATGGGGGACAATGGTTTCATGTGGGGCGAACATGGTCTGATCGACAAACGTGTTTCCTACGAGGCGTCGATTCGTGTCCCCATGATGATGCAATGTCCGGACCTGTACGAAGGCGGCAAAGTCGTCGAGCAGGTGATCGGCAACATCGACATCGGTCCGACGATTCTTCATGCAGCGGGTGTGCAGACTCCCGACTACATGGACGGCGTTAGTTTTCTGGACTTGCCCAACCAACCGGACATGGATTGGCGAAAGTATTTTCTCTACGTCTACTACTGGGAAAAGAACTTTCCGCAGTCGCCAACTCAGTTTGCATTGCGGGGTGATCGTTTCAAGTACATCACCTATTACGGGCTTTGGGATGTTGATGAGTTATATGACCTGACGACGGATCCGGGGGAGACGAACAATTTGATTCATGACCCCGACTACAAATCAGTTGCGAAAGAAATGGAAGATCGACTGTATGCCATGTTGGGTGACGCAGGTGGAATGGACATTCCCATGAATCAGCCGAAGGGCAATTCACAGAACAAACGATGGGACGATCGCGGTGGGCGAGAATCTGCCGACTTTCCGAAGTCCATTGTCGTCGAAGAGCCCTTGAACCGTCAGGCGAAGTAGGAATGACCATGAAACTGCTGATCCATATCGCCGTCTTGTCGGCTGGGCTGCTTGTCGGTGACATCCAAACGCACGCTCAGCAATCGCGTGATGCCGCGCCGAATTCGCCTGCGTTGAAAGCGGCCGCGCAGAATGCTCGTTCGGCGAAGTCGCCAACGCAACGTGCGGAAGAGCGTCCCGCGAAGGCCAAAGGTGCAAATGCCAAAAACGCGAAGGCAAAGAAGAAGCAACCGAAGTTTCAGTGGGTCAATCCGCTTCCCAAGGGGCACGATGAAGCTCTGCACCACGGAACGTTTCGGAGTCCTTCCTTGGGCGTCGATGTCGGGTATGCGATTTTGCTGCCGGATGGCTACGACGAATCAACCGATCGTTATCCAGTGGTTTACTACTTGCACGGTGGTCGGCCCGGCAGTGAAGCGAAGTCGCATCGTCTGGCAGCCAAGATTCGAGCGACGAGGAACACGAGCGGGATCATGCCTGCCATCTACGTGTTCGTGAACGGTGGTCCTGTGAGTCACTACAACATGCCGGACCAGCCGACCGCACAGGGGGCTGACGTCTTCATCAAGGAGTTGATTCCGCATGTCGACGCGACGTATCGTACGATCGCAGATCGACGCGGCAGGGCACTGGAAGGGTTTTCCCAAGGGGGCCGCGGTACGATGCGACTCTCACTTCGTCATCCCGATGTCTTCTGCAGCGCCGCCGCAGGTGGCGGTGGTTATGAAACGGAAAAGCGGATCAGCGAGTCGGGTGGCGCGGAATCCGAGACGCTGCAGTTTGCCGAAGGCGATAACACATGGGATCTGGCGCGACGGTACGCTTCCGGCGATTATCCCAAAGTGAACTGGATGATTTATGTCGGTACCAAGGGGTTCAATTACGAGAACAATCTCGACTACATGGCATTCCTCGATTCTCAGGAAATTCCCTATCAGAGATTGGTCGTGCCCGGCGTACCCCATTCGGCGACCGGCATCTATGAAAAGGAAGCCGAGAGAATCATGCGTTTCCACGCGGCGAACTTTGCTGACGCGAACGAGTAGCCGCACATTCTTTGGAGATCTCATGCGTACCACACGTACATCCATGCAACCGCGCCGGCGCGATTTTTTGGCAGCGACGGCTGGTGCGATCGTTGCTCCCGGTTTGGTTGCGCAGGCCGCAGAGCCCGCAAAGAATGATCGTTTGCAGGTTGGCGTGATCGGACTCGGGTCCCGTGGCTACAACTTGGTCGATGCCCTGGTGGGGCATCACGCGCAAGCTCGGATCATTGCGGTTTGTGATGTCGACGCGACACACTATCGGGACCGTCCCTGGGGCACGGGACCGGCTTACGGTTTGATGCCAGCGCAAAAGAAGGTTGCCGAGGCGTACGCGAAGCGAGGGATTACGCAAGCGGAATCGAGCATCAGCGGTGTTTCGGATTATCGCGAGGTGATTGCTCGCGATGACATCGATGTTGTGGTCGTCGCGACGCCCGACCATTGGCACGCCAAGTGTACGATCGATGCTTTGCAGGCAGGCAAAGATGTCTACTGCGAAAAGCCAGTCACTCATTTGTTCGCGGAAGGACAGTCGGTGTACCGCGAAGTGGCCAAGCAAAACGCGGTTTTCCAAACGGGTTCGCAGCAGCGAAGTGATTGGCGGTTTCGTCGCATCGTAGAGCTTGCGAGAAATGGCCTTTTCGGTGAGATCCGGCGCGTCGAGGTTGGATTGCCACCCGGATACGAGGAGCCGCAAGGCGAGACGCAGGTGAAGGACGTGCCCAAGCAATTGGACTACGACTTTTGGTGCGGTCCAGCGCCGGTGTTGCCGTACATGCGGGCTCGGCATCATCGATGGTGGCGCGGGCACCGTGCGTACGGGGGTGGCGTGCTGATGGATTGGATCGGGCATCACAACGATATCGCGCATTGGGCGCTCGACCTTGATCGCTCAGGTCCCAGCCTTGTGGAAGCTGTGAATTGGAAGTTTCCAGCGACCGACGTCTACAACACCCCTGCGGATTACACGATTCGATCGGAGTATCCAGGAGGGATTCAGGGCGAAATCTCGACGACGCACACGCAAGGATTGAAGCTGATTGGTAGCGCCGGTTGGGCGTTTGTAACACGTGGAAAGCTACTGGCCTCCGACGATCGATGGACGGTCGAGGCATTTGATCCTGGGCCGATTGATGTCTACACGTCGTCGGATCACATGGGCAACTTCCTCGAATGTGTTCGTTCGCGAAAAGACTGCATCGCTCCGGCAGAAACGGCGCATCGTTCAATCACACCCGGCCACCTAGGTTACGTCTCGCAGCAGTTGGGGCGACCGTTGCGATGGGACGCTGCTTTGGAACGCGTCACAGGGGACGAGGAAGCCAACCGAATCTTGCAGGAAGTCAACTACCGATCGCCTTGGGGCTGATCGAGCCTTTGAATCATGCCGAATCACAGGGCCATGCCGAATCACAGGGCCATGCCGAGTCACAGGGCCATGCCGAGTCACAGGGCCATGCCGAGTCACAGGGCCATGCCGAGTCACAGGGCCATGCCGATTCACGGGAATTGGAGGTGCGAAGCATGTCGGTGTCATTGAGCGGCAAAGCTGCCTCGCGCTAACGGAACGAGTCTCGCAGCGCAATGCCGAGCCAGGCGCCGGCGATCGATGCCAGGATCAACAGGCCGAGCAGTCCGATTTGTCGTGAACGCGCGGGGCGAGGGATGGGTTGACGTGGTTCGTCGCACCAAGGGCATTCGTGGCAATCGTTTCCGATGATTGCCGCGCAATGTCGACATTCGACCAACATGCTCGAGCCCTCCGAACAGACTACAGCCCAAAGGCTTCTGCGAAAGCGTCTCGGTAAGCCTGGTCGTCCTCGGGGAAGACCTCCGCGAAGGTGTCGACGTCTGCCGCACCACGTTGAAATCTTTGCTTGGGAAAAATGGGCATGTCGACGCCGGTGATTTGCTTCACGCCCGATGCGACGACCTGGCCTTTGAGATCGTAGAGCTTTTCGTGATCCCAATCAGTCAACGCGACGAACGGAATGGCTTCGGCAATTTCGATCACATCGGGAACGGCAAAGGGACTGAAACCGGCGAAGTCCAAGGCGGCCGCCGGCGCGCTCGTGCGCACGTGTCCGCGACTCTGGCCGCCGCTGTAGACGAGCGAATGTTTGACCGCATCGACTCCCCAGCCCTCTTGATACAGCATGCGGTTGCCCAGAACGCTTCGCACCGTCAGTTCCGGATTCTCCTCAATCGGGTAGTCCTTCAAATTTTCATCTCCACCGTCACCATCGATCAGATACTTCCAATCGGGATAGCGTTGGCGCAGCGCGCGAAGCAGGGCCAACCCCATCGTGGCGGACTGCACGTCAAGCGGTTTGTAATCTTCAATCACTCCGATCGCATCACGCCAGGAAAGATCTTGTGGGGCGACATCAATGACCTCGAGATACATCTCACGATCGATGCCACGAAGGAACTCACGGGCCTGAACCACGTCAGAGGATGCCTCTCCAGAAGCGAGCGTAAATGCTTTGAGTCTCGAAGGCGATTGACCACGTCGTCTAAGCAGGTAGTCCATCACGACCAGCACGCTGCCGCTGTCGATGCCCCCGCTGAACATCACTCCGATCGGTTCGGTGGTGGGCAGGCTTTCGATCCACTGATCGCACACCTCGGCTAGTTTGCCGATGTATTCTGCTCCGATGGCATCGATGTCGGCGGGCAGACGATTTCGCGTGGGCGCGAAGAATCGTGTAAGTGTCGGGTTGGGGTCGGGACATCCCACCAATTGCAGTTCGAGCAGGTGGTGGGCAGGGACCATTCGGGTGTAGGACGGATGAAACTGGTCCGCGAGTCCCTCACGTTCGAGTTGTTGCGCGATTTCATCGATTCGTTCGGCGATGATTAGGGCTGGCCCCTCGGCACGCTTTGCAAGAAAATACCGCATTGGACGGCCGATCGACCTCGCCATGCGGATCGTCTTGCCGGACTGTTCGCAGATCGCGAATTGGCCCCCGATGCGGCGTACCGCTTCGGCGTCACCGCGTCGGACTGCCGAACGGGCTTCCTCGAAGCTTGTTCCCAGTAAAATGTTACCCGACGGATCGAGCAGGTTGACGACCCGATCCACCAGCCGCAGGGGCTGGCCGTCGAAGGTTGGTTGTTGCGGTGAGTCGGGCTGGCTCGGTTGAAGAGGTTGGCGATCGGAATCGAGCGGCTTGGGCTGAGTCGACATAAGGCGCAGGGTAAGACGAGTTGTTCGGGTTGGGTGAGGAAGACGTCATCCACTCACCAGATCAGGTAAGGGATACCGACAAATCAATGTAGGGTCATTGGGTCGTTGTAGCGGATCGAAACGACGCGAACCCCCTCCCCACAAAAGACTAGTGAATTCGTTCCTAGAGCTTACATTTTCCGAGCGACGACTTGTAGTCGAGGTGACCTCCTTCGCCTCGCTGCTGTGCAAAGTTGTGGTTCGGGTCGATTCTCCCTTTGATCCGAGGCGGTGACTCCCACCGTGGACTTGCAACAATTTTTCGGAAATCAGGCTCCTCCACGCGACCACTTCGTGTCGGTACTCCGACACTGGGCGGAGCACCGACCTGATGATACCGCGTACATATTTACCGATGTCGAGTCAGTCGAACAAAGGCTGAGCTTCGCCGAGCTGTGGGACGAAGTCCACGGTTTGGCCGGCTATCTCCAGGGCCGCTGCCGAGTGCGCTCGGGTGATCGCGTGCTGCTGGTGTACCCGCCGGGCCTCGACTTCGTGATCGGATTCTTTGCCTGTCACGCTGCTGGCGCGATCGCGGTTCCGGCCTATCCGCCGCGAAGGAATCGCAAGGCGTCTCGTATTCGCTCAATTGTGGTGGATGCCGATGTGCGTTGGGCACTGTCGACGCAGTCGATCGTTGACCAGCTTACCGGTGATCAGAAACACGATGACTTGATCGGCGTGCAGCTGATCGGAACGGATCATCCATCGACGCGTGACGCATCGAGTTGGCGAGCGCCGAAATTGAAGGCAGACTCGTTGGCCGTGCTGCAGTACACGTCGGGTTCGACCGGTTCGCCCAAGGGCGTGATGCTGAATCATGCCAACTTGATCGCGAACAGCGAGTTGATTCTGCACGGTTTCGAACCGACGGGCGATATCTGCGGTATGAGCTGGTTGCCGACCTACCACGACATGGGGTTGGTGGGCGGTGTACTGATGCCGCTGTACATCGGCAGCAAAAACGTTCTGACCAGCCCGATGACGTTTTTGCAGCGACCGGTTCGTTGGTTGCAAGGGATTTCGAAATACCGCGTCACGATCAGCGGCGGGCCGAATTTCTCTTATC
>JBPCVD010000506.1:0-10048 GCA_051010815.1 Rubripirellula sp. | reverse complement strand
ACCGATCAGAACAGGCCCAAACCGCTCCCCCAGGCTTTCAAGAAGCGATTCGGAAGATGGCGTGCTGTGGACCTGCTGCAACGGCACACCAGGCACGATTCTGCGTCCCCAGCCGGACATACGCCCCCAGCCGGACACACGAGCCCAGAAATTATCCAACAGATCCAGTGATGCCGGCCGCCTCGCGCGACCTCAACCGGGATTGCGTCGTAGGCTCCGATGCGGTGTGCTATTTTGAGTTTGAACAGCACGACCGCCCAAGCTGCCGATCACGTCATGGTTCTCCTCTTTCAAATCGCAATCACGGTTGTCGTCATGGCGGTCAGCGTTGCGTTGGTCGTTGCAGTATTCGACCGAGTTGAATCGGGTGAAGACGGTGAGTTTCCCGGCGATTCGAAGCCGATGGAACCGATCCGCGCGGGACACCAGGAACCGCTGCACTTGCTTGCAGCAAGCAGCACGGTCGCCGGACTCCTGTACACGGCACCATTGCTGTGGTTGGTTTGGGACGTACCGTGGTGGTTGGCGATCATGGCGATCCCGCTTGGCGTTTTACTGGCGTTCCCAGGGGCTTTCTTTTACTTGTTTGGGTGTCGGATTCTCGAATGGTTTGGATTGCATCGCGAAGAACCCTGACCTAGACAAGACCTGCATCACCGAGCCTGGGGACGCGGGCGTCCTGAACATGGAGCCACGTTTCGAACTCGCCGGCGCAGATTCACGCTCGCGAGATGGTAACACGCGTGTTGCCGAGGCCGAGCGTTACGAAAGTTTCCAAATACTCGCACCGGGCCACCCAAACTTCATCGGCAGACACGAAGCTTCATCGCCTGGGACTCAACGATTCCCTGGCCCATGACGTGACGGCATGCTGGATCGCGATCGCGTGACGCGAATGGCTTTAACGCATGCAGACGACGCGAACGGTATGATGGTGTGCATCGAGATGCCGCTTCCACGCTTCCAAACAAGAGGCAGTCCATGTCGGGCGCTACGAGACGCAGCTTCATTCAAACGTCATTGGCCACGGGCATTGCCTCAACAATCTTGCCTGAATTGAATGCGAGTGATAAGACGGACGAGAAGCCGCACAGAGAAACGGTTCGTGTCGGATTCGTTGGCATCGGCGTGAAGGGGTGGCAACATGTCCGCAACCTACTGCACGTCGATGGCGTGGAAATGCGAGCCGTTTGCGACATCCTGACGGAGCCATGCGTTCGGACTCAGCGCGCCTGCCGCGAACTGGGGATGCCCGAACCGACGGCATACACGGGTGGCGAGTACGAGTTCAAACGAATGTGTGACCAAGAGGACTTGGATCTCGTCTACACGGCCACCCCATGGCGATGGCACGTGCCCGTCTGCTTGGCCGCACTTCAAAGCGGCAAGCATGCGGCGACTGAAATCCCAGCCGCGATCACGCTTGAAGACTGCTGGCGACTTGTTGAGACGTGTGAGTCGACGGGCAAGCATCTATCGATGATGGAGAATGTGAATTACCGCCGGGACGAACTCGCAATCCTGCGAATGGTCCGTGAAGGCGCATTGGGCGAGTTGATCCACGCCGAGGTGGGCTACGCACACGACACCCGTTACCTCAAGATCCGCGACTATGGAGACGGGCTTTGGCTGGGCGCGCACCACGCCGAGCGAAATGGGAACCTCTATCCCACGCATGGCCTTGGCCCCATCGCCTGGAACATGAACTTGCAGCGAGGCAATCGGATGGAATACCTCGTCTCGATGAGTTCGAAAGCGCGCGGCATGAACCTTTACGCGAAGGAGCATCTTCCGAAGGATCATCCGTACCGAAAACGGGACTATATCAACGGAGATGTGAACACGAGCCTCGTGCACACTGCCAACGGTGAAACGATCGTGATCAAACACGACACGGACCTTCCGAGACCGTACAGCCGTACCAATCTGGTTCAGGGGACGCGTGGAATCGTGCGCGGCTTCCCAGAGTTTCAGGTATCGCTCGAGCAGCATGACCTCCGTCCCGGCAAACATCTTTCCTACAAATGGCGACCGGGCGGCGAATACTACGAGAAGTACGACCATCCGCTTTGGAAACACATCTCCAGCATCGCGGACGAAACTCCCAAAGCTGCCGATGGTTTCCAACTATCGGACGAAATCCGCAGCGGCGACTACCTGGAAGACTACCGTTTGATTCAGGCGATTCGAAAGGGGATCGCACCTGATTTCGATGTCTATGACGCCGCCAGTTGGAGTGCAGTGACTGCGTTGAGCGAAGCTTCCGTCTCGAACCGGAGCCAAGCGGTCGACTTTCCCGACTTCACCCGAGGAAAATGGAAGACTCGCGAGCCCTTGAAGCTCATGGGTGTCTAGTTTTCTTCACCCCTTCCGGACCGTCACTTGGACGGTCGCTCGCATATCCCCTGGGACCGAATATCAAAATATGAATGACCCTGAATCGACTTACTACCAGGTCCAGCTTTGCGACGAAATCATCCCGCCCTCTTCTGGAAAACAGAGCACCATTTTGGTGGATGACGAACAGAGTAAAGTCATCGCGTTCGGATTCGCGGCAGGTGCAGGACTCGCCGAACATGTCGCTCCACTGCCGGCGACCATTCAAATCATCTCCGGGGAAGCCATCCTCACCGCCGGCAACGAAGCGGTTGAAGGCAAGCCTGGAACCTACATTCGAATGCCACCCAAAACCCCGCACAGCATTTCCGCAACGACGCCACTTGTCATGCTGCTCACACTCCAGAAGTGACCGTCATTCCAGGCCCGCGCATCCCTACGCTGTCCGCATCGTTCATTCGACTTCATTGTTTTCGATACCGGCGAACGAGCGAATCAACCGCAACTGCACTAACGGCTTGCCTCCCCAACTCTCGCCATCCTTCACCCACAATCGGTGTCGAACTTCCGGCCAGGATGCCAACAAGTTGCCCTGTGGTGACAAGTGTGGCTGCGGCACCGGGAATTCGAGGGGAAGACCGCAGAAGGAATCGCTGCGGATATTTCGGGACAAACCCGTTGGGCTTGAGCACCCTGGTATCAAACACGGTCCCGGTTTTGTGAAACACCGTGACTCCGCCCGCGTCTGTGCCCGCTCGACGGTGTACTTGAATTCCCTGAGATTCGACGACAGGCGGCCCATCGAGCCGCAGTGGAGGCACCGGCAATTGATCCGAGCGCAGCAGCGCTAGACCCAACGCAGGATCCTGTGCAACCAGACTGGCATCATAGATGGCCTTTCCCTGTTTCGTCTTCAAAGTAATTGACTCTATCTCAACATTCAGCTTGCCGTCATCATCTAACAGGTCGTCAATGACGATCGCGACCAAGCCTTCATCGCCGACCACCGTTCCATCCATGTAAATCGCGCGTCGCTGCGTAGCCTCGGCGTCTGGCCCAACCGAAGCCACGATCATTTCGACGAACACGACTGAATCGCCCAATTCAAACTTCGTGAGGCCGCCGCGGCTCGTCGTGCGAGAACGCACGCTACCATCAGTTAAATGAGGCTTCCTGCTTCCAATTTCAAGCTCCGCGATGCGTTCGCCCTCGGGGGCGGCCCCCGCACCGGGTCGATCGAGTGTGGAGAAAGAATCGAGCTTCCACTGCTTTCCGCGTCGGACGAGGTAGTACGACTTTGTTACTTCCGCACCTTCACGTGCTCGAAGAAGATCAGGGATTGTGATGCCGATCCGTAACTTGTGATGTCGAAAGTACTCCAGGGCGTCTTTTGACAACGTCGACACCTGGATCGATGCGTACATGCTTCTGCCATGAACTCCGGTACAGTCCACGAGTTCCAACAAGAGTCGTTGGTCGGCATCGAGCGAAAAATCAGCCGGAAGTTTGTACTGTACGTCGTCAAGTGCCCACGAAACTCCTGCTGCCGAAGAGACGAAGAGCTCAATCGGTACTTGCGTCGCGGAATCGATCGCGGCCCGCAAGTGCGCACGTCGATCGATGTCTTCTACGTATTCCACAATTTGTTGAATGGTCTCTTCGCCCCTCCGGACGACGAACTGAGTCGACGACACGGGCTCAATCTCCTCCCGCGAAAAGTACGTCCCTAGGAATTCGCGAATCGCCGCTGCATGCTCTTGATCTCGAGCGTTAATCGTCAACTGACGCCCACGATCGGAGACCTCGCACAATCTCGCCGGCACCTCCGACACCTCCGGCACCTCCGACACATTGGCCTTTGCTGCTTGCTTGCTGGCCTCATCACCCGAGTTCGGCGACGACTTAGATGGCGACGACTGAGTTGGGGCCGTCATGCTGGATGACGCCTGGGACGAGACGTCAGGTTTTCGAGGCCGGGTTGCCGCAGCACGATCCGCGGTGGCGTTCTTTGCTGACTTGGTGAGCGGGCTCGTCATGCCCGCCGCTTCCGCTGTTGTCGAGGGCGGTAGATTCGGGGCTACACCAGCAGCCGGCTTCGACGCGATACCTTTGCCATCGGGTAACCAGGATAGATCCTTGCCACTTTGCAGTTCACGAACGCGGTGCGCCACGATTTGGTCAACGATCTTCTCGCGACGATCCAATCGATTTGCCAATCGGTCCAACTCCGCCTGATGCTGGTCCAGCTGCAACTGCTGCCACTGTTGACGCAGACGGAACGCAGCGCGCACTTCCTTGGCCAGTGCGGACTCCAACACTTTCAGTTCATCATTGTTCTTGGGCGACCGATCTTTCGCCCACCGCCATTTTGCCGCCGTTGCCGCCGCGGCTTGCTCAGCAGAGGCATACGCTTGTTGAAGTGGCTGGGTCGGAGTTGGCGTCCAAGCACCTTCCGCCTTCCCAGTCGTATTCTTTTGTGGCGAATCGTTCGGTTGGGGCACGTTACTTGCCCGAACGGACAACCTTGCAACGCCAGCCTTACGCAATTGCTCGATCAAATCTACTACCTCGGCATGATGCACATCTCGGTCCACATCAAGCAGCACGGTGGAGTTGGCGTTGAACGAATCCGCAAAGTTACCGGGCTTCAATTTTTCACCCGCCACCAGAACTTGGCCGTTCGCTTTCAATGACACGACCAGTGATCCTGGTCTCGCTTTGCTACGACCGAAGGTACTGGATCGATCGGCGGGCGGCTCATCCAGCTGTACCAAGAGATCCCTGATTTCTCCGACCGCCTCTTTCGGACCCCTCACGATCAAACGTTTGCCTCGCGGCACAATCGCCACGGTCAAATCATCGCCGACCAAGTCCAGACTTTCGATGACATCCAATGCCTCTCGCGGATCGACTTCCTTCAGCTCCATCGTTTCGGTGATCAAATCGGAAACCGCGCGCAAGGTACGACTTTCGGTATCCTTGTCATATCGAAGCAAAAACGCTTCGACCCATTCCTGCAACGTTGGATTCCCCTGCACGTACAACGCGTTGAGTCGAGCTTCGGGAAGCACCGTCGTGCCGCCCTTGCGAATTTCCTCCGGCAGCAAGTTCTCGATCAGCTTCGCCGCCTGGGCGACATCTGCATTTTGCAAATAGAAGACTCGCATCTCCGATGGCAGCCCCGGGCGATCCTTCGGCGCCACCTCTTGAGCGAAGCCAATGCAGGCCGCACTGATCAACAACGACATAGCAACGATGTGTCTCATCAACGTGACTCCTGCTGCGGGATTTCGTTCTGATTGGATTTGATTGAGTCGCCCTCAGTGATCTCAGGGACAGACAAGTTCTCAGGGCCCGGCAAGTTCTCGATGCCGAGTGATTTCTCAGGGCCGGGCAAAAAGAATCCCGTCGATTCGCGCTCGACCTGCTCCAGCGAGGCTTCCATTTCCAGCAACGAGGCAGCCACGTCGTCGCTCCACTGCGCGTCCGCCCGCGACCACTTGGCGTTCGCCGGCGGTGCCGAATCATTGGTCCGAACGGCATTCTGTACGCTTTTCGATTGGGAAACCCCGAGAGTTGCGGCTCGAGACGCGTCGCTCTCCTCAGACTGGGTGCGGTCGCCACTTATCCTCAGCGGTGCAGGATTGTCAGGCAGGAGAAATGGAATCGCAGCGGCAAGCAACAAGCCGACGACCATGACCGCCACGATCAACTTCAGTGGAGACACCGTCAGCTTTTCGTCTCGCAGCAACTCGGGAACCCGATGAGAGTCCGGCTGTTCTACGTGCGTCAAACACTGTCGGCAAATTGACTCGACCTCTTCGGCAGACTGAATTCGTCTCTCCACATCTTTCGATTGCAGCAATACAACGAGCCGGCACAGCCAGCTTGGAATGGCCGGGTTGATTTCTCGAATCGGTCGTGGCTCTTCATCGGTGATTCGCCGCAGGACACCGAAACTGGTTTCGGCGCGGAAGGGAGAGTGCCCGGTGCACATCGTGTACATCGCACTTCCGAGAGAGAACAGGTCGCTTCGACAATCGATCGCCACGCCACGTGCCTGTTCAGGCGACATGTATTGAGGCGTTCCGGCGATCACGCCGCTGCGGGTCATGGAGGCGTCATCGACTGCTCTCGCCAAGCCGAAGTCAGTGATCGTTACACGTTCAACACCCTCCTCCAACAGAATGTTAGCGGGCTTGATGTCTCGATGTACGAGTCCATGTGAGTGTGCGGCCGCCAATCCTGATGCAACTTGCACCGCAATTCGCAACACATCGACCGGGTCCAACGGTCCATCCTGGTCAATTCGACGCTGCAGTGAACGCCCTCTCAAATAGGGCATCACAAGGAATGGCAATGCGACTTCGTTGGCGACCCCGTGAATCGCGATTACATTCGGATGAAGTACTGCGGCAGCCGCCTTTGCTTCTCGACCGAATCGCTGACGCGCTGCGCCGCTGCACGCTAAATGCGGCGCAAGAACCTTGATGGCAACGATTCGATCAAGCGACGGGTCCATGCCCTTCAAAACGATCCCCATTCCACCACTACCAATGACTCCCGTGACCTCATACGGACCGAGTCGCCCCATGCTGCTGGGGATGTCGGTTGGATCCAGCACTTGCAACACACTGCGAATCTGTGTGGATACGGGATCGACCGGCGCCTCTTCTTCAAACCGGCTCACCGAAAACTCATCGTACGGCTCATCGGGAAGAAAACGCTCCGCGTCCCCCCACGTCTCAGGCTCCGCGGCGCGTTGATCCAAACGGCGCTGACACGATTCGCATTCTCCCAGATGTTCGATCAGGTCGCTCTCTTCATGAGCGTTCAATGCATCGTCCAACAACGCATCGAGCAGATCGACATCACAATCTTCATCCGAGGATTTCGGTAAGCGATCTCGAGGACTCATGTTTCTCCCTCCAGCTCGCGAACCGCTTCTCGAATTCGTCGCATCACCCGTGACCTCGCGGCATAGACCGTACCGACCGTCACACGCAGTTGATCGGCAACGGCGTCGATCGACTGCTCTTCCAGCATCGTGAGCCGAAACGCCTGCCAGTTGGTTTCACTCGTCCGTTGTTGAACTTGCAACGCAGCGCGGCGAAACAATTGCCGGCGAAACTCGTAGTCAACCGACTCCTCGATGTCATCGTTGGACTCGACATGCTGTTGCAACAACTCGATCGCCGTCGTTCCACCGCCGGCACGATCACGTGGAGGACGCGAAAGAGCATTCAGGACAGCATTCTTGGCAACCCTCCGAAGCCAGTGCCGAAACTTGCCTCCCCCTGGATTGCGTTCCCAATCTGGAAGCGACTGCGACACCGCAAACAAGACTCGCTGCGTCAGGTCTTGTGCGTCCGCGTCCTGTAAGCCACGTGCCCGGGCCATGCGATAGACAACGGGCCGATAGATTTGGGAAAACTGTTCCCATGCCTCTCGGTTGCCAGCGTCTTTCACTCGCACCAGCAAGCTTTCGCGAGTCTCCGGTTCGGCAGTCACGACAGCCTCATTCGCGGTCAATCTTCTCGCGAGGGTTCGAACCTTGAAGCCTCGTCACTCATGACTAAACACCGGCCAACCCGAATTCTGACAGCAGGCGAACGTTTTTCTGAGAAGTTTCCGAATCTTATTCCGAACTGTCGACGCAAAGGGCGGCGGCCAGCCCCCGGGCCTGCCCGCTCGGGCCTCGGCGTCTACCGGCACAGGGATCGGTCCTCCGGCTCGGGGATTGGAGCTCCCGTCGATTTCCATTGCCCCCGCGTTCGAGCCGTGCCACCAGAAGACATTCACTGGCCCGGATCTTTGCCAGCCGTGATCGAGGCCCACAATTTGCTTGCACTCAACCGCGTTTTCTTGACAACTGAACGCCGTCAATCGTCTTTCAGGATCAGCCAAACCGCGTGGATGATTCCTGGAATGTAGCCAAAAAACGTGAGCAAAAGATTCAGCCAAAACTGCATTCCCAACCCCACCTGAAGAAAGACACCCAGAGGCGGCAACAGGATGGCGAGAAGAATGCGAACGACGTTGTTGTTCCCAGAACTCATACTTGGGCTTCCGTGTCTGACGGTGGCTGCGGTGGTCAATTCATGCCCCGAATATATCGCCCGGGCCCCCGAGTCGCAAAACTTCAACCACCTTCCTGGGGGAACAATTCTTCAACAGTGCCATGGCCGTTAACACGAAGCGTGTTTATCGGGTCATACTGGCAGTGAAGCTGGGTGAAATTTCTCAGTGCCCATGCGCACAATCTCATGGACATGGCAGCCCAACCTTAGAAAATGGGAAAGTCGTCAGCCTGGAAAAAGAACGCAACAACATCTGTGAGAACGAACCTTTCTTGCCAAGGCACACCTCCACCGGTAACCCCGGGATAGGCTCGCTAATAACTGGGTTTCCAAACGTCAGGCAAGCCTCCACACCCACAATGCCCTCCAATCCAACTCGATGTTGTCGCCTAATGGTCACGTGCTCGAATTGACGTATGTCGCTTCGCATGACACGAGTGATTCGACGTTCGCGGTATCGAAGTCAATCATTGATCCAAGACGACTCGGATACGATCCGTTACGCACTCCCCTTTGCCAAGTCACTTCCGGTTGAGATGAAACGCTACCTACTTCTTGCCCTGACGCTTTGTCTTGTCTCAAGTCCCCGGCCAAGCTTGGCAATCAATGAGCCAGAGTCGCTCGCGCTGCTCGTAAAAACGCTGCAAGAAAATACGGATCCAAACATTCAAGCCGCGCTGTTGCGTGGAATGTTGAGCGGTCTTGCTGGCCGTCGGGACGTCGCTGCCCCTGAGGGGTGGGGTGCATTGAGTCGCGCGATCTCAGAAAGCGAAAATGAAGAGGCTCGCGAATTGTCGATGCAGCTCTCTCAAATATTTGGGGACCGTGATGCGATGGAGCGTGCCCTTGCGATGGTGTTGAACAAAGATGCGGAATCTCGCGTTCGACGTACCGCACTCCGCTCCCTGCTGTCGCAGCAGAACGAAGAAGTCTCTGCGATTCTTGAGTCCTTGCTTGACGATCCCGAAGTTCGGTTGGATGCGATTCGCGGCTACGCTTCGATCGAAAACGCCAAAGCTCCCGCGATCCTGTTGAATCGATACAAGCGCTGGGACCCGGCGTTACAACGTGCTGTCGTCGAAACGCTGTCGACGCGAAAACCGTACGCTCAAGCGCTGCTGGCATCATTGAAATCGGGCGAGATCAAACGCAGCGAAATCCCCGCGCATGTCGCCCGCTCTCTGGATCTGCTGCTCGGTGACTCCTTCGCCGAAGCATTTGGTGAAGTCAGAGTCCTGGCCGCCGATCGCTCCAAGATGATGGAAAAGTACAAGTCGATGTGCTCGCCTCAGGCAATCGCCGACGCCGACGCGTCTCGAGGGAGGGCAGTCTTTCAAAAGACCTGCGCGTCCTGTCACGTCCTTTACGGAGAAGGAGGCAAGATTGGACCTGACCTGACCGGTTCCAATCGCGCCAATCTGGACTACATCCTGCTCAACAGCGTCGACCCAAGTTACGACGTTCCGGAAGGCTACAAGATGGTGTTGATCCAGACGGTCGACGGTCGATTGCTCAATGGTGTCGTCGCCGAAGAGGATGAGGTGCGTGTCGTACTGAAAACGGTAGAACAGCCTGAAGTCATCATCCAAAAAGATGACATCGAAGCGAGAAAGATCTCGGCGAAATCGATG
>JBPCVD010000505.1:0-5189 GCA_051010815.1 Rubripirellula sp. | reverse complement strand
TGACAGAAGAGGTCAGAATTAGGGTCATTGCCTTTTCACCCTCGTTGCCCCACGCCGACCATGCGCATTCTCGCCGCCGTCCTCCTCCTGCTCGCAACGCTCAATCTTCCAATGTGCGCTCGCGAGTGGGTTGATTCTTCGGGAACCTATCAAATCGAAGCTGAACTGGTGGCGATTCGCGAGGATCGCGTGACTCTCAAGAAGCCGGACGGGTCCGTCGTGGCAATCCCAAGATCGCGTCTCAGCGGTCCCGATCAAGCGTTCTTGGAATCCTTGCCGAAAGCGGGCACGAACACCACAGATCCACCGAACGACGTGCCGGCGCGAGAAACGAATCCACCCAAGCCGCTCACGCAGCAAGACCGCCAACTCGCAGAAAAGACAGAAGCAATTCTTCGTGAGGCCTGCCATCGCTGTCACGGCGAGGATGGCACGAGCGAAGGTGGATTCAACTTTGTCACCGACATGCCGAAGCTCGCAAAGACCTTCGCCAAACCTGGAGGTGATTCGTTGCTACTGGAGCGAATCACGGCCGACGAGGACTCTCTGATGCCACCGGCGGGCGAAGATCCGAGATTGAGCTCGTCGGACATCGAAACGATTCGCGACTGGATTCAGGCTGGTTCGCCTGTGAAGCCGTCGACCAGCGAGCGGCGTTTTGTCACCAATGCACAAGTGACAGATCAGATTTTCGAAGACCTGAAATCGAAGCGGGAGCGGTCACAACGTTTCATGCGGTACTTCACCCTCACGCACCTCTACAACGCCGGTGTATCTGAGGACGAGTTGCAGACCTACCGCAATGCGTTTGCAAAGCTGATCAACAGCCTTTCGTGGAATACCGACCTGGTGATTCCTTACGCGGTTGACGACGCAAGAACGATCTTCGGCGTCGACATGCGCGACTTGCATTGGGATGCCGAAATCTGGAACTCCATCGAAACTGCGAATCCTTACTTCGTGGAGGTCGAATCGCCAAATGCTGCTGCCTGCCGCGAAACGACGGAAACAGACCAACCCTACGTTCGGGCCGATTGGTTTGTCGCGGCGGCATCCAAACCGCCGCTCTACCACACAGTCTTGAGCCTTCCGGATACCGACCGGGAACTCGAGCGTCAACTACGCGTCAATGTCGAAGCGAACATTGAGCAGGAACGCGTGATCCGAGCAGCGTTCAATCGCAGCGGAGTCTCTCAGAACAACCGGTTGATTGAGTGGCACAAGTCGCCTTACGGTTCCTACTGGAAGAGCTACGACTTTGGCGGCAACACGGGGCACCAAAACTTATTCCAGTACCCTCTTGGGCCTGGCAACGACGTGCGTGCCTTCCACCATGACGGCGGAGAAATCATTTTCACCTTGCCCAACGGACTGCAAGGCTACCTGTTGGTCGATGAAAACGGTCGAAGAATCGATCAGGGGCCGACGAATATCGTCAGTGACCCCAAACGTTTTGACCGCACCGTCACCAACGGGGTCTCCTGCATGTCGTGCCATTACGCTGGCATGATCCCAAAGAAAGATGAGGTTGGCTTGGCAGTCCGCCGGAACCGGTCGGCATTCGACGACGCCGACGACATTTTGGCGCTGTATCGAGAATCGGACGAGCTTGACGAGCGATTCCAGCTGGATGGGCGTAAGTTCTCTGAGGCGTTGGAACAGTTGGGCATCACCAACCTGAGTCGAAGCGGCGAGTCGATTTCGGCGATGGCAATTCGTTTTCAACAAGACATCGACTTGCAGCACGTCGCTTGCGAATTCGGACTTGAGCCGGACGAGTTCCTGCGGCGACTTCAGGGGGCTTCGAGGGTCGCACGTGTCTTCAGTCCCCTGCAAATTGAAAGCGGCACCATCAAGCGGGACGTCTTCAAAGATCTCTTCCACGACGCCTGCATTGACTTGCGTTTAACGCCTGAAAATGGCGTGAATCGACCTAACCCACATCGACCCTCGCCAGACTCGGCCCCAGCACCGATGGTGCGAACGAGACGCGGCAAGACGCCTGGGAAGTCTTCGCAAATCGCTCTCTTCACTGATTTGCGATGGGGTATCAAGTCGCTCGCCTTCAACCCACATGGAAGCGTGATCGTAGCTGGCAAGCCGGACCGAGCGATCAAATCCTTTAACATCGAACACCAGAGCGTTCTTTCGTCGCTTGAAGATCTCGACCTCCTGCAAGCCGTAACGGCCTGTGCGTTTACGCCAGATGGCAAGTATTTACTCGCGGGCGGAAGCTCCGGACACATCACAGTGTTCGAGGTCAGCCGCGAAGGGATGCTAAAAGGCGTTGGCCAATTCGCAGGGCACTCCGGCGATATCTCATGCATCGCAATCTCGCGTGACGGACGCTATGCATTGACGGGAAGCGATGAAAAGAAGGCACGGTATTGGGAAATTAGGACGGGGCGTGAAGTTGCTCTGATGTCCGATTTCCAAGGGAGTGTGAAGGCAGTGCACGTGACGAGCGATGGCCGTACGCTGCTAGCCACAGATGGCGCCATCTTGCAAGAATATGACATCCGAGCCAAGCGAATCAAACGCCAACGACCAGTGAATCGATCTTGGGCATCGGGACAATCCGCTGCCATCTCACCTGATGGCCAATTGCTTGCCGCCGGGGATTCTTACAACATTCGCTTGTGGCAGATTGATAGCGGACGAGAGCTCCCACCTTTGGTCGACAAGGAAATCCAGTGGTCAATGGTGTTCAGCCCTGACGGATCGACGCTGCTGAGTGGCGGCTCAGGCAAAGTCAACGTTTGGGATGTTCGATCTCAGCAGCGAATTCAAACGCAGGGTACCGGGACTGGATACATACAAGCTTTGGCGATCTCCGCTGATGGCGAACGATTCGCGGCGCCGGGGTCCAGCAGCCGCAACCTTCACGTCTATCAATTCTCGCATTAGCGTGGCAGCCTTGGGGTAAGCTCGCTATCGACCTGAACTCGAGCGGCAACGGCCACCATCGACCGAGGTGCCAAACCGGCTGCGATGAACAGACGGTTCATGCCAATCATCAATCGATGCCAACGGTCGATCGTCTCTGGCGTTCCAACGCAAGTCGCATCCTCTCGGTCGAAGCCGCGCTCGCTGATTCGTACGGTCGGATCGAGATGGCACAACGCTTCGAGCATCAAATGATCTCGACAATCCCCTTCCGTCAAACCAGGATCATCGTAGATCCACAGATGCAGTTGCAAAGTTCGATCCAATGCAGACATCGCAGCCTGATCTGGACTCGAAGCGGTCAAGAGAACACGGATAGGTCCACACTGAACGTAATACTTGGACATCGGAATACTCCTCCATGAGGTCGCGAGAGAGATGTGCACCGGCGTCGGGCACTATCTCTAATATCGCGATCGAACGGACAAGTCTGGTCAAAGTGCGTTCAACGACGGCAAATCAACGCGTTTCCCGCCTCCGCCGATCTCCAACGTTCGGCCGACGAGGTCACTCAGCCGGTGGCTCCGGGACCTTTCCCTCAGCTTCCTCTTCTGCATCTAGGTCACGCTGCATCGCACGTTCGTATTCGTCGTCGCTGATTTCGGTGATGGCGGGATCACCAAACGTATAGGTGAGCGATTCAACGGATCCAATTTGCGCGATCACTCTGGACAGGGATGGCTGAACGGTCAGCTTGGTTTCCAAAGCGTTGTTGTTGCTTTCGACAGGCTTGCCCTCGGAGAGATCGACGACCGTTCCGTTTCGAACGTCGAGGGCCATCACATCTAAGCTCTTTCGACGACTCGGCGTGGTGTAAACGTACGGGCTACGCGAGAGTAACAAGAGAGGAGTGTTGGCGGGTTGCGTCAGCGTGCATCCCCACGCTCGGTCAAACGTCTTGTTCCACTGCAAAGTTCCGTCAGCTAACGACACCGCAAACACGCCATGGACGGTCCGATGAAACGTGCCGTCCTTGGTCTGCAGATTGCGTGTTTGAGCCATCACCGATTTCATGCGGCGTCTTGGCAGCATGATCAACTGGTCTTTGAGAAGCAGCACTTGCAGTCCTTGCAGGTCTGGATAGGAAGGAAAGTTTGGCCTGCCCAACTCGATACCATCTCGAATATCCCAAAGCAGTGACTCGCCTTCGTTATTCAGCATTGCCAGGTACCTTCCTGCAACGACGCGACCGTAGGAGCAAGGAATGGAGGCGTCGGAACGATTGGCTGAATACGACTCTTGACGGAGAATCACTTCGTCGTGAAACGGATCGACGATCCGAACGTTGTACTTTCGGTCTTCGCCTGCTTCTTCGTAGCAAAGAACGTTGCTGCCGGCCGCCGCCCAAATGACACCATATTTCCACGGACGCGTTTCAATTTTCCGTCCATCCCTCAAGTCAAACACGGCGACTTCGTCGGTCGACGAGGACACGACGGCCACTCGGTTCCCATCGCAGATCACGGAACCGCTCTTCGGTGCTGTCGAGTTTCGCCAGATGGTTTCAGCGCTGAACAGATCGATCGCGAGCAGTTCTCCGCCTTGGAGCACGAGAACACGATCTCCCATGACTGGGCCCAACTTGAATTCCGGTATCACACTCGTCGGCGCGGAAGTGACGATGCAGTAGCGAACAATTTGATCATCGAAAGGCGTCACCGTGCTGCGACGCTTCGCGACCGGCCCACTATCTCCACTGGGGCCACGTGACCAAAGCATGGCCTCTCCATCCCCAGCGAGCAGGTGATAGAGATCGATCCCAATCAATCCTTGAGGCGTGACGACGACCATCACGCCGCCACTGACCTGCGATTCCTTGTCGACATTCTCCATCGGTGGACCTTCAATCGGAACGCGACGCAGCAATCCGTTGGGATCACGAAAAGCGATCGAACTCGAGTCCTCACCGACCAAACGCCAACCGCTGAATTCCTTGCCTGCCAGGACCTGCGTGTTGTAAACCGACTGAGTCGGCACAATTCCGGAAAGCCGTGGACGACGCGAATCCCATTTCAGCGAAACCTTCGTCGGCCACTGATACGTCGAGATCTGGTCCAACGCTGTACCCCGCAACGCGTCCGTTTCGGCGACCACATCCGGCGACTCCGACAAATCACGAGCCCCTAACTCATCCAGCACGGAAATCGCATTTCGCGGCATGCGACCGGTCACATAAGCGTTGGCCAACATCACCAAACGCTCAACGGGCAATTCAGCAAAACCAGTGGTGGACGGTATGCTTG
>JBPCVD010000504.1:0-9892 GCA_051010815.1 Rubripirellula sp. | reverse complement strand
GTGGAGAAGTACCTGCCGGACCAACAAAGGTACAAAGGCATCCACCAGAATTTTCGCAATGCCATGGCAACTCCTGCGGCTCAACCCGAGTTTGAAGACAACGTCGTCGCGGTGTTCACGGAAAACTACTGGGACATGGAGTTGGTTGCGTTACGGGCCCGGGAGGCGAACGTAAAGCAGAAGCTCAAAGAATTGCAAGCGAGCGGCGAACTCGATCGCGCGGGAGTCGCAGCCGCGCGAGAGGAACTGCTTGCGAAGGAGTTTTCGGAACAAGAGCTGAAGACGTTGCAGGGTGGTGTTTCCAATTTTGAGTTCCATTATCTCGGCAGCGCCAAGATCATGGCCCAAATCGGGAAGGGCTTTGCGGAGGCCTTGCCGCTCAACCGAGAGCCGTCGGCCAACTGAAGAGAGGGCTATTTTCCTGGCAATTGCCATATAGGGTCGAAATCCGAGTCGCCCTGCAGTTTCGCCTCGATCAACCGGTTCATGAGCAACAGAGATGGGCCGTCATCCGGATCCTTCGAAAGGAGTCTTGCGAGTCCCGCAATGGATCTTGCAAAGTTCCCTGCTTCGAATCCCATCAGTGCTTCTTCATAGTCATGATCGCGTTTCTTGGCCCTTTGCGATGCGTCGGTGGCGAGTTCATAAAGCTCGACGGGGCGGTCGATATTCATGACACGTACACTGCAAAGACGCCGGACTCGCAGATTTCGGGGGAGCTGTCGACGCGTGTCGCGAGTGACAAGGATCCGTGAGCGAAGATACTTGCTCGCACCCTGGACGCGACTTCCGAGGTTTACCGTGTTCCCTAGTGGGCCGTATTTAAATCGCTGTGGCGAACCCGTGTTTCCGACACTCACGATTCCCGAATGGATTCCAATCCCGACCTCCATCGGTTCTCCGAGCACGTCTGCCCACCGTTCGCTTAGCACCGATACGGTCTCCTGGATTCGGAGTGCACAGCGACAGGCCGACTCAGCGTGATTTCCACTGGGTTGAGGTGCGCCCCACATGGCAAGCACCTCATCGCCGACGAAATCGATCAGCGTTCCGCCATCCTCGAGAATCCGCTTGCTGAGCGCTTCCATGACATCTGAAATCCAACGAATCGTTTCGGACGGACTCATCCGTTCCGAAAACTTGCTGAATCGGCGAATGTCGCAAAACATGACCGTCACCGTCGCTTCGTGTCCTTGCTTCAATCGGTTGGGCTCGCGACGAATGACATCGACCACGCTTTGAGGCAGAAACCGTGTAAGTTCCCTCAGATGCAATCTGGATCGTGACAGGCAGTTTGTAATGCGAGCCGATAGCAAGCTGACGTTGACCGGTTTCGAAATGAAGTCGTCCGCTCCGGAACGAATGGCTCGCGTCGCGTTCTCTTGCTTGTTCGTTCCCGACACAACGATCACGGACGTGTGCGTCGTTCGTGGATCGGACTTGATACATTGCAAGAGGTCCCAGCCACTCATCTTCGGCATGTTGACATCGAGCAAGCAGACGTCAAACGCACCTTCACGTAGCAGTTCCAGCACTCTTTCCGGGCGTCGGCAACTCGTCACCACATGGCCATGGTCCTCCAGCGTCTCTTCAAGAACTTGACAGGCCTTCCAATCGTCGTCGACGATTAAAACGCGTCCGGTATCCTCCGGGCGAAGCGACGGCGTGGAGTCTTCGCCAACGGGTTGAGCTGGTTGGTCGATTTCAGATTCGGTTGCCTCAACGCTCGAATTCATGGATGCGTGTTCGGCAAAGTTAGCGACGATGTTGTAACTTTCTGCGATGTCCGCAAGCGGCTCACGCATCGAATCGAGCGTCGTGTCGGAGTCCATTCGTTGTAGCCGCTGCAGTGGTTGGTACACCAGATTAAGCTCGTTCCCGAATCGATGAGATAGGTTCGAACTAAAGGCAGCTTTTTCTGATCCGGAGTCCTGTGCAACGCTTTGCAACGTTCCCCGCACCTGGGTGGCCCCGTCAACCAAGAGTTCACTCACCCTGCAGCATTTTGCGGGAGCTTCATGTTCGACAAGCCAATCGCGGAGTTGATTGGCCCGCGAGCAGAGTTTTTCGGCCGCATCCGCAGCCGAAGCGATCGTTAGGTCGTTGATCGTGGATTTCATTCCTTCGATGCTCCCGATTCTTGGGCGGCCGGGCTCTGGCCATCCAATTGAAGCCATTTGTGCAACGTGTCACGCAACTGTTCGAATGCGAATGGCTTTTCCAGAATCTCATTGCAGCCCGCCTTCATGACTTGCTGACGCATGTGCTGCATGCCATGCGCCGTGATTGCCACAATGGGCAAACTCGGGTGCCGTCGTCGAATCTCAGTCGAAGCGGAAAGCCCATGCGGCTGACTATTGTGTGGCTCGCCTGGCATGGCAGGGATCGTGATGTCCATCAACACGAGGTCAAATTCGTCCTCGGTCGACAACCGCTCCGCATCCGATGCGTTACCCGCGTGTTGCCACGCGTGGCCCAGGTCTTCCATGTCCCACCCCAATAATTCGAGGTTCTTTGCGTCGTCTTCGACGATCAGTATTTTTGCCATCTTTGACGCTCCTAGCTGCTGGATGTGTTAACGAGTGATTTGCACAGCAGGCGGCGGATCTCGCCTTTTAGCTCAAGTCCATCGAGTGCCGATTTGTCAAAGAAAGAAACGACCGCATCTGAGAGCAATGCTCGCTCGGAATTTGAGAGTTCGTGCCCCGACACGACAACAATCTTCGACTTCGAAAGCAGATCGCGAGACCGAAGTTGCTCGACGAGTTCAAAGCCATCCATTTTCGGCATCACCAGATCAAGCAAGATCGCGTCGGGCGGATGATCGATGATCTGCTCCAACGCCTCTTCTCCATTGGCGGCCTCGGTAATCGTGATGTTCGTTTCATGAAAAGCGTTGCGCGCGATGTCGCGGCTGGCACTGTCATCGTCGACGATCAAGACAGATCCTTCATGCCAACCGAGTACACGTTTCATGACATTCCGCAACTCGTCTGGTTCGAACGGTTTGCTCAAGTACCCGTCAGCACCCAAAGTGAGTCCTCTACGTGAATCGCTGACGATCGTGACAAGAATGATTGGAATGTCCTTCGTGGAATCGTTCTTCTTGAGGTCATCCATCACGGCCCAGCCATCCATTCCAGGCATCACGATGTCGAGGGCGATCAGATCTGGTTGAAGCCTTTGGGCTTGTTCGATACCCTCGAGTCCGCAATTGGCGGTGACGACGCGGCAGTTGGCTGCTTCCAATTCTTCACGCAGCAGTTCGGTGGAACGCGGATCGTCGTCGATGATGAGAACGCTCGGCTGATCCTCGGACGCGCCCTGGAAGACACATGCGCTGTCGAAGACGGCCTCGTCACCCACGTTCACGGCGACCTGCAACTCGTTGTCAGCGGATAGGCCTCGGGGCAGACTCACCCGAAACGTGGTGCCGACTCCCACCTCGGATTCCACCGAAATCGCACCACCCATTAAGCGAGACAGTTCCTTGCAAATGACAAGGCCTAGACCGGTTCCATCATTGTTGCCCTGGCGTGCTTTTCGTTTCTCGAAGGGAGTGAAGAGTTTGCTGAGATGTTCTGGAGGAATGCCGACCCCGCTATCCTTGACTTCGAAGACGACTTCCCCAGGCGAGTCCCCGTCGTTGCGTGTGACGGACAATCGAATTTCGCCATTCTGAGTGAATTTGGAAGCATTGGTCAGCAGGTTGCAGAGAATCTGCTCGAGGCGACGGGGATCGGTCACGAAATCCGTCAGATTGCACTCATCCACAAGCGTCAATTGATTCCCACGTTCTTCCGTGTGCCCCGACATCGACGCAACGACTTTCTTGCAGAATGCGGTAAGGTCAATCGATTCGAGCTCCACGCTCATGCCACCCAGCAGAATCTTTTGGTAGTCCAAAACATCGCCGATCAAGTGTTTTAGCTGACGAATGGCCTCGAAGATTCGCTCGACGCAGATGGACTGTCGGTCATCGAGTGCACCTCGACGAAGGCGACCAGCAAATCCATTGATGTGGTGTAAGGGCGTCTTCATCTCATGGCTGACGGTAGCAAGAAATCCGGTCTTCGCTTTGTCCGCCAACTCCGCGCGATCACGTTGTTCCTGCAACTCGCTGGACGTGTGTTGCAAGGTCTCCACCAGCTGCTCCAATCGAACCTGCTTTTGCTCAAGCTCAGCTTTCTTTTCGCCGAGCTCCGAGTTCGAGACGGCCAATGCTTGCGTGCGACGTTCGACACGCGCATTAAGTTCCGAATTGGATGCGATAACTTGGTCGCTCATCTCAGAGAAGGCACGAGCCAATGCTCCGACTTCATCTTTTCGTCCGACTGGGAGCGAGATGCTGCCGTCACTCGGGTCGTCGGTATTGCCGTTTGGCTCACGTTGGACTCGGTGAGTCAACTCTTGCGCTGCTTCGGTCATCGCCATCAGTGGTTTCGTGACGTACCAAGCGAAGCATCCGCCAAGAATGCAGAAACAGAACGCTAGAATCAAGAGGCCACGAGCGGTGTCCCGCAGCCGACTCGTTGCAGCCATGCAAATTTCGTCTACTGAAATTGCATTGGCAAGGGTCATGTCTGGATCGGAACTGTTCCTGTCGAGGTTTTGACTCGGGAAGCGTATCCCCACCATGCAGATGGCAAAGTTGTCGAGTTTTAGCCCGTAGTCCTTTTCAGGTTTCAACGGTCCCGAACCAACCTCGTGCGACCATTCTGCGAGGATGTCCTTCTGCAATTGGTCTACCTCGCTTTCCGTTGCGCCCCGTAGTCGTAGCATCCCCAAATGGGAGTCTCCCGAGATCAACCAATCAATTCTCGCGAGAACCTGTCTCTTCTGATCTGCTGCTCTCAGCTCGTCTCGTCTGGTTTTGATGAACTGTTCAAATCTATCCAGACGATCTGAATCGTCCATCCGAATTTTGATTTGGCGGTAATAGCACTCATTCGTTGTTGGGCCCGCGATGTCAGACAGCTGAAGCTGTTCTGATTCATCCATGTCTTCCTCCCAACCATACTTCTTGCCGAGAAGGCGTTTGGCTTTCACTTCGTCAACCGTCGATGCTTGTCCTCGCGGGGAGACAAACTGATCCCAGTATGGAAAGGCGAACTCAGCTTTCGCGGAATCCTCGAACATTGGATTGGGGGAAAAAAGAAGCTTTCCTTCGCGATCAAGGATCGACACAAAAGACCGTGAGTGTCGAATCTGCTCGAAGGCTGGAGTCAAATTCACTCGTGCCAGCAGCCACTCCTGCCTTCGTTCCTGGCTTGTGCTCTCAATGAGCGGGTAGATTGCCCAACAGCAAGTCTCGTTTGGTTCGCCCGTCGTGAATGGACCAAACCAATGTGACTTTCCAAAGCTCGGTGTCTCGCGATTCCACTCTTCAAGCAATTCATGGGAGACGCGGTCGGAATTTGCTGGATCTGCAAGGCTTGTGATTCGCTCGGTCACCGTGTCAGAGTCGGCAACGATCAAATCAAGATAGATTGGTCCCGCTTGGTGATCTGGTTGGGCACCGTAGTCTCGACGACGCGTTTGTTGCCGCATTGCGTCGAAGGTCTCTGGTGCGACCATCGAGTACCTTGCCGACAAATCCATCAGCTCTCGATCCACTCGGATCAACTGACTGTTGATCGTACCCGCGGCCAATTGAGTGTCGTTGATCGCGTCGACAAGCTCGCGATCAGCAGCGTACATCTCGACTTGGTCACGCCCAAAAAAAATCAGCAAAGATGGCAACACCACCGCCATCAGGACCAGCAAAAACAAGAACTTCCAGCGAATTCCGCAGCTCATGACATGATCCCCCTGTAGGTGTATTTATATACCACCCTCATAGCTTCTTCAAATATCTGTCTGCCTTCGCTGCGTCACAACCGGAGCCAGCGTTGGGCGGTCGTCGGATCGCAGAAATTGCGGGCATTCAGGGTCACTGGCAGCGAAGTCACGAAAGTTCGCATCAACCTCGATACCGTAGAAGCGATGCCGCACCCGTCAGGCAAACCGTCATTTTCTCGCGACGGTGAGGTGCCGGTTTCGCGGTGTCGACAGGCTGTCCTTTGCCTTTTTCCTGTCGGGCATTGCTGCGCTGTGATCGGGCGGAAGCGATTGTTGGGCTCGGCTTGTGCGTGATCAAAGACTGTTGCGGAGAAGGCATCGCGGCCGACTTGATCCCAGGTCCGTCACGGCTTGGAATGCGATTTTCTGCGAATTCTTTCGCCGTGCGGGAGAATGGTTTGACACGCATACTTTGTCAGACATAGTATGTAAGGCAGCTCATCGGTTGCGCGGCGTCACTGCCAATCTTCGGATTGCGTCGAAGTCGCGTCCGCATCCCTTGCAGTCCCGATCGTGCTGGACCAGAAAAACTCTTTCGAAAAGACATGGCTGAGTCGACTTCGTTTTCATCCGACATGGTGCGCAGTTGCGCGGACCTTGTGATTCTGACGCTGCTGATTCAGCGGCCGATGCATGGTTACGACATTCTGATTTCGATGAGTGACGTGGGGGACGGTCAGTTTCGTTTCAAGCAGGGCACTCTTTATCCGTTGCTCTATCGGTTGGAGCGTGAAGGGTGGATCAAGGCGAAATGGCTCATACCGACCAAGGGCAAGAAACGAAAGATGTACAGCATCACGGCCGAGGGGAGACGTGTCCACAAGAAGCGATGTCAACAGTGGCAGCGTTTTACAGGTTCTGTTAACGCAATTTTGAGTGATTTCATTGATGGCTAACCTAATTTCAGATCAAGTGATTGGTTACTTGGATACGCTTCGGGATTCGTTGGATCTTCCGTCGTGGCAGACGCAGCCGATCATTGACGAGGTGAGCGCGGATCTGAGGGGGCATGTGCAGCGTCATGTCGATGCAGGCATACAGGAAGAGGATGCAGTGTCGGCGGCGATCGCGGAGATGGGACCTCCGGCAGAATTGGGGAGGCAGATGAAGGCTGCGATTCCTCCGTTGCCCAACTCAAACGTCCGAATGTTGCGAAGAATCGTGGCGGTCGTGCTTGGGCTTGGTCTGTTCTGGTTGCTGTGGAACATTCGAGCATGGGATTACGGCTTTTCGATGGGACGAGTTGTCGCTGTCGTGAGCGTCGCTCTTACCATGATTTTGTTGGTTTGGCCGGACATCATTTGGCGCGGCAATTGGCTGTACCAAGGGCTTCCGACGATGCTCGTTTTGGGTGGAAGTTTTCTTGCGATGACCGTTGGGACGTCGACTCAGTTCGTCGATGGGCAGCCGGTCAAGGAGCCGATGATCTCGATAGACGCAATGCGTATTGGACTGTGCGTTGCATTTGTGTGTTTGGCGATTTACTTGCTCGGTATGATTCAGCAGCGTCGTCAGCGAGTGGTGGCGTTAACGTTTGTGCTGCTGGGAGTCGCCGCAATCGAGATACCGTTCTTGGTCGAGGAGTACTACTACAACCGGCGGCTGGATTTGGTCAAACAGACACTCGAAGCCGCCAAGCAGTCAGGCGGGACCTATCCTCTTGACGATGGTGTGTTGAGCGATCAATTCGCCGAATTCCGCTATGGTGCGTCGCCGAAAGGCGAGAAGTACACGTTGATTTGGAATCGTCCGCTCAGCCCGCATTTTGGCTTGGGCTACGCGAGCGAAGGGGACCGGATGTGGGTGCTTGATTGAGGCCTTCCCCATCGACGCGGAGTGATTCGCCGCAGTCCGCTTCGGTGATATCGAGTCGCAAGTGATGCAATGCTCTTGCTGGAGAGTCGACCCTGCCACACGTAGACGGGAAAGCCTCGTTCCCTTTCTCTGTAATCCGGCGAGACCGTCGGACCGATCGGTTGTGACGAACCGTTCTTGGAACCCCAGTTGTGACGAGCCGGAGCAAGGCAACCCAGTTGTGACAAACCGAGGCATGGCGACCATTGCGTCCATTCGCAGGACGGAAAATCGCCTCAGCGCAATTAGAAGGATTCCGTTTGGCTGCTAGTCTTCTAGAAAACCGTTGGAATCAAGCCAGGCTTGAAGGTGCTGGTTCCACTTCGAAACAGGATGGTCCGACGGCCGCATTCCGTATCCGTGGCCACCTTTGGTGTAGGCGTGAAGTTCCGCGGGGACACCATTCTCACGCAGTTTTGCAAACAGCAGGGCCGACTGAGCGCCTCGCATGGCATCATCCCAAGTCACGGCCATGAATGTTGGCGGCGTTTCTTTGGTGACGGTGACCAGCGACCCCAGTTCTGCAACTCGATCGTTGTAGCCATCGCCCAGATAGGCGACATAGATCGGGCAAATGAAGTCGGGACGACAGCTTAGGTCGTCGGCGTCGTCGACACGGTCGTAGCACTTGGTGTTGAACTGCACACCAGACATCACAGTCAGGTGGCCGCCCGCTGAGAAACCGAGCGTGCCAATTCGGTTGGGGTCGATGTTCCATTGCTTCGCATCGCGACGCACCACGCGAATGGCACGCTGGACATCCTGCATCGGCTCCCAGTGAATGTTGTCAGGGATTCGACGTGGTACACGATATTTCAATACAAAGGCGGTGACGCCAAAGGAGTTGAACCACTCCGCGACCTCCAATCCTTCTTTCGGCCAAGCCAAAATGTTGTAGGCACCGCCAGGGCAGATGATCACGGCGCAGCCATTGGCGTTTTCGGCAGGCGCTGGGTAGGCGGTCAGTGTGGCACGGTCCACGAACTTGATTCGCTCTTCGGTTTCTTCCGATTTGAGCGTTTCAATGCGAGCCTCGTCCAGCTTCACGGAACCAGCCGGAAGTTCACCTGGCCAGATTTCGATTTCCTCGCGGTCGGCTGAATGCGCGATCGAAGGCGCAAGCAAGATGCCAGCGAAAAGAACAGCAGGAAGCGGCAGCTGAAGTTTCATCGGTCAATGTCTCTTCGTGAATCTAGATTGGGAGTGCCGTCGGTGAGTCACCGGTGTGCCGGAAGATTGGCAGATTGTAGTCCCAGCGTCCTTCACGTGCGCCAAGGATTCTGCTTCCGAGCTAGGAGGTCACGAACCCCGCCCAGCGGAGAGACATCGACTGACGACCGTTGACGAGTGGGCTGCGAAGAGATGCTGAAAGCACGCGTCGAACGATCGGTCACGCCGCGTCACGGGCCACGTGGACATAGCCCTTCCCAGAATTGTCAACGTGACTGGGCGCGGATGGCCACCTGCAAATCCAAACGCGCATCGGCGTTCGGCATCGATTTGCGCAACCTGCCGATTGAGAAACGCGTCGGACGTTAGCAGGGAAGCAGCGTGTTCATGCTCCCGCCACTTTCTTGGTAGGCTTGGTAGGCGTCTTGCAGCACGGGAGCATCATCGACCGTTTCGTTGCGTCCCATCCAAAACCGGAATGCGTGCCGAACAAAGACTTGGGTGACTCGTTCACTTTTTGCAAGCTTTTCAATCATCTCGATTGCGTTGTCGACCGGACCATCGAGCGACGGCGTCCACGGAATGACTGAATTGACGAGAATTCAGCTCAATTCCGATCAACGTTGGTCACTCGGGGATCCGAGTTGCGGTTCATGAAAGTAGGGAGTTGGGAGATTGGGCAAGCAAGCAGATTGGGATCGCCATGACAAAAGATGATTCGATGTCGGGCTTGGTCGGAACGAAAATTGTCATCGCCGGCGGGAGCGGTTTTTTGGGGCTGTCGTTATCGGAATTCCTCGCTCGGGATGGCGCCGAGGTCGTGATTGTCTCACGTTCGAAGCCGCCCACTCAATGTGACGCGGCGCAAGTTTCCTGGGATGGCAGAACGCTAGGACCGTGGGTGAACGCACTTGATGGGGCTGACGCCGTGATCAATCTTTCGGGGCGGACCGTCGACTGTATCAAGACCCCCGACCATCGAGACGAAATCTTGCGTTCACGTGTGGAGTCCACCTCTGCGTTGGGG
>JBPCVD010000503.1:0-22749 GCA_051010815.1 Rubripirellula sp. | reverse complement strand
GATCTTGTAAAAGGGCCCTGGCATGATCGTGAACACCCACAACGAGTACCCCGCCGCCTTCACGGCGCCGATCACCACCAACGCCGACAACATTTGAGCGATTGGACCCGCCAGAGAAACGAGAATGTCTTGTTTTGGCGTGAGCTGTTGGTACGAGCGACCAGGCGAGAACGAATCCGTCGGAATGGCTAATCCGCCAAAGTGGTACAGCACGATGGTCGATTCGATTCCGTAGCGACGAAATGCAAATGCGTGCCCCAGCTCGTGGATCAGAATCGAAACCAACAAACACAACGTCCACAGCAACAACAAGGGAAGAAGTCCCGGGCTGACGGTCGCAAACACGCCTTCATCGAGATACCTCGCCAAACTGAATCCGAATACCAAACCCGCCAGCCAGAATGTCCACGCGATTCGCACCGAAAAGCCGAACAGATTGAATCGCAGATCGTAGGGCGATTGAGCAGGTTCTTGGAGAAGCATGGGCCGTGCCCGAACATGGGCATTTGATTTAGGAGATAGGTCGCGACAGGCGTAGTCTAACCTTTGTGAGCACGTTTCGTTGAGGGCGCTGAACCACGCAACTCGCCCCCCAAGCGATACCGGAATCGAACGCCGCCGGCGGGTCGGCGTCAGTTGAGATTCGCGATCAAGAATGCCCACAAGTCAGCATATTCGTCAATCTTCTTGCTGACGGGTGTCCCCGCACCATGCCCGGCGCGCGTCTCAATTCGAATCAACGTCGGATTATCACATCCCTGCGCTGCCTGCAGCGCAGCCGCAAACTTGAAACTGTGTCCCGGCACGACGCGATCATCGCGATCAGCGGTCGTCACCAGCGTTGCCGGGTAACACGTACCTGTCTTCAAGTTGTGAAGCGGCGAATAGGAAAGCAGATTGTCGATCTGATCTTCTTCATCGCTGCTTCCATACTCCGTTGCCCACGCCCAACCGATCGTGAATTTGTGATAGCGCAACATGTCCATCACACCAACCGCTGGCAGGCATGCGCCAAACAGGTCTGGGCGCTGCGTCATCACGGCGCCGACTAGCAGCCCACCGTTGCTGCGTCCTTGCAGTCCCAACCGCCCCGGAGTTGTGTATCCCTTCGCGATCAAACATTCCGCGGCTGCGATGCAATCGTTGAACACGTTTTGCTTGCGGAGACGCATACCATCCTCGTGCCACTCACGTCCGTACTCGCCACCACCTCTTAGATTGGCCACCGCGTAGATACCGCCACTGTCGACCCATCCTGCTGTAGCGGGCGAGAACGAAGGTGTGATCGAGATGTTAAATCCGCCGTATCCGTACAACAGCGTGCGATTCGTTCCATCAAGCTTCAAGTCCTTTTTGCGGGTCACAATGACAGGTACTTTTTTGCCATCGGCGCTTTCGCAGAACATTTGCTCCGTTACAAAGTCCTCGACATCAAAGTCAACATCCGGGCGTCGCCAAAGCGAGATCTGACCGGAGGGTAAGGCCACGCGATAAATCGATGTCGGCGTGACGTAGTTCGTGAAGGAGAAGAATGTTTCTTTCGCGTCTCGTTTTCCAGCAAAGCCGCCCACTGTACCGACACCAGGCAGCTCGATCTCACCAAGAAGATTGCCTTGCTTGTCATGTCGGGTCACTTTGCCGCGCGCATCTTTCAGCCAGGTTGCATAAAACGTATCGCCGAACAGATTCGCCGACTCAAGGACATCGTCTGTCTCCGCGATCACTTCACGCCACTCGTCTCGATCCGTGTTTCCGGCTTGCACGGCGATCAATCGACGCTTTGGCGCCTCATGATCGGTCAGGAAATAGAGCGTGTCACCGTCCGATGCGACCCATTCGTACTCGGCATCGAATCCTGTGATCAATGGCTCGACCTTGGAATCTGATTTGCCCAAGTCCTTGACGAAAATCTGCGACTTCGGTTCGCTTCCTTTCCAATTCTGGACGATCAAGTACCGGCCGTCGTCGGTGACCTCCGGCGAGAATCCCCATTTCGGATGGTCTGGTCGTTCCAAGACCAGATCGTCTTCGCTCTGCGACTGACCCAGCTGATGAAAGTAGAGCTTTTGGTTCTCATTTGTCCCGGTCAGCTCCTCTCCATCCTCCGGCGCTGCGTAGCGGCCATAAAAGAATCCAGTGCTATCGGGCAGCCATGCGATGCCGCTGAATTTGACCCACTGAATCACATCATCGAGATCTTTGCCCGTTGCAACGTCACGTACCTTCCACGTGCGCCAGTCGCTGCCGCCATCAGCCAAGCCATAGGCCAACAGTTTTCCATCGTCGCTGGGAGTCGCAGCAGCCAGAGCAACCGTTCCGTCTTTGCTGAGCTGATTGGGATCAAGTAACACTTGACGCTGTGCCTCCAGCGAATCCGCTTTGTAGTACACGCTCTGGTTCTGCAGTCCGTCATTGTGCGAGTAAAAGTAGTTGTGCCCTCGATGTCGCGGCATCCCGAAGCGTTCGTAATTCCATAGTTGTTCCAAACGCTCGCGCATCGGTTCGCGTGCCGGAATTGACTGCAGGTAAGCCTGCGTCACGGCATTCTCTGCCTCGATCCACGCAGCGGTGTCACGACTCTCCGTATCCTCTAGCCATCGATAGGGATCGCTCACTTTGCGCCCGTGGTAGTCATCGACGACATCAACCGTATTCGTTTGCGGGTAATTCATATTTCCGTTGCTAGCCGATTTGGGAGCATCTTGTGCACTGGAGACTTGAAAAAACGACGTGGTGAAACTGATGAGTGACACTAGGGCGACAAATCGGTGTAAATTCACGCGGACAATCCTTATCAGAAAACGTTGGGATCTTGCTTGCGGTCGACGTCATCGTCGGCCCACCAAGATACCCGAGTTGAAGAAAAGGGACGCATTGCTAGGGGCAGAAAATTGGTCATCGGTGGGTCTAGATCCGCCGATGCAACGCATGCGACGGCTCTTAATTCAGCAGCCATTGCTATTCATGGCAGGTGCAACCGTCTCCGGGGTACTGTTGGACTCGATGCTGCGCGGTAGCGACATCGGCGTTGAATCCATCCTTGGAGCAATCTGGTTGGGTCTGGTCGCGATTGGACTCGTGTCAATTCTGTTGGCGGGCCCAATCTGTCGCCGATCACTTGCCGTGATCGTTTTCGTTCCGCTGGGTGCGTGGTTGCATCACCACCGCCAGGAAGAATACGAACGTGCATCGATTCGGCGGATCCTCGACACGGAATCGCAACCCGTCGTTGTGCGGGGGCGGATCGACCGACCCGTGACGCTACGTCGGAAGATGTTGAACCATGTTTCGCCGCGACAGCAGCGATCGCCATGGCAAACGCAATTTGAACTTCCGTTGTAGGCGATTCGCATCGGACAACGATTCCAAGACTGTCGCGGACGCGTCTTGGTGGTGCTCGACGGAAGACGTGACACGCTGTTGCCCGGCGATTTGATCGAGGTCTACGGAACGCTGCGACCATTCCAAGGACCTACCAATCCCGGCCAGCGAGATCTAAGACCGTTCTACCGGCGCAAGAATCTTCAGGCGCGTATCGATGTGTCCGAACCAGATCAAATCCTGACCCGATCGTCAAGCCAAAGCTGGCGCAACCGCGTCTCTCGATTCGTCGCCAACACGGCCACCAAAGGAAGAAACTTACTGCTGCGTTACACCAGCGATGAGACCGGACCTCTTGCCGTCGCGCTGGTGTTGGGACAACGAGACTACGTCAGCCCCCGGACGCGAGACCAGTTGCTGGTCACGGGAACAGCTCATCTGCTATCGGTAAGCGGAATGCACTTGGCAATCGTCGTGCTGCTGGCAAGCCGACTCGCAACATTGCTTCGATTTCCGCTCGCCATGGAAGTGGTTTGGATCACGGGAATCTGCCTCTTTTACACCGCGTTGACGGGTGGTCGACCACCGGTGATGCGCGCGTCCATTCTGGTCGGAACATTCTTGTTTGCGATGTGGATGAAACGCACCAGTCAACCGCTCAATACGCTCTCGTTAGCGGCTCTGATACTGGTCGTACTCAATCCCTGCTACGTCTTTAGCGTTGGTGTTCAACTTTCGTTCTTGGCAGTGGCGACACTGATTCTGTGCGGCCGACGACCGATCTCGGAAGACTCAAAAACAAGATCAACAGATCCATCGCTCGCCCAGGAGGCACAACTTCGCGACTTGGTCGATCGAAGTCGTCCTCGTTCCACGTTCTATCTTCGCAAGGCGTTGGGAATGTGTTGGCAAGCCATCTGGTTCAGTGGTTGCGTCACCGCCATGAGCTTGCCGCTGGTGTGGTATCAGTTTCATGTCGTCTCACCAATCAGCGTGTTTGCCAACGTGCTGCTGGGACCTTGTTTGTTCGTCGCGCTAGCCGCAGGCGTGACCACCGTCGCGGTCGGCATGGTTTATTCACCACTCGCTGCGTTGCCTGGCTCGATCTGTGATTGGACGTTGCGTTGGATGAACTGGATCATCGGGTCTGCGGCGGAGATGCCCTACGGACATGCGTGGCTCCCTGCGCCTCCCGGTTGGTGGGTCGTAACCTTCTATATTGTGATCGGAACGTTGTTTGTGCTCCCAAGAGTTCGGAGCGCAACGTATGTGCGATATTTGTGGATGGGTCTATGGATCATCGTTGCATGGACGATGGCGACCACGAAACCGGAGCTTTCAACGACGGCCTGCGAAGCGACGTTCCTTGATGTTGGCCATGGGACGAGCGTCATTCTGCGCTTGCCCGATGAGCGTGTTTGGCTGTACGACTGCGGACGGTTGGGAAACGACGCAAATCGTAGTCGCGGAATCGACGAAGCGCTTTGGTCACTGGGGGTGACACGGTTGGACGGTATCTTCCTGTCCCACGCTGACGCAGATCACTTCAATGCATTGCCGGGATTGCTGGAACGGTTTTCTGTGAAAACCATCGTCACGCCACCCGGGATGTTGAAAGAGGATGAACCTGCACTGGATCCAATTCGGCAAGCAATCCGCGACTACGACGTCCCGGTACGTGAGGTCGCAAGTGAAACGATCGTGGTCAGCGCTCGGCAACGCTTGCACGTATTGCACCCGCCCGCCCAGCGACTACCGGGTAGCGATAACGCAAACAGCCTGGTGTTGCGTTTGGACTGTGCCGGTACGTGCATGATTCTTCCCGGAGATTTGGAACCACCGGGAACGGAATCACTGATCAATACAAGCCGGCCCCCGCCAGGGGGAATACTGATGGCGCCGCATCACGGAAGTCTGCGGATGAACGCGGAAGCCGTTCTGCATTGGGCTCGGCCACGGGAGACGATCGTAAGTGGCGGTCGTCGAGCGCGCAATCCGGAAGTTCGACGAATGTTGGCTCGATTCGGCTCGGATGTGAAGATCACCGCGAACGTCGGTGCGATCCGCGTAAGGATCTCTCGCAACGGCGATATCGACGTTCAGACGTGGAAGGATGCGCCGTGGTAGTCCAGATCGTCGCGGGGATCAGATTCGGGCTGCGGAGAATGCTGACCCAGAATCCCCAGCCACCTGGATTCTGTTTATCAGTCGGCCGATCGGGGTCAAAACGCCGTGTTTCGAAGGCGCGCGCGCTGACAATTTTCGGAGAACGTGTAGGATTGAGGATGGTCCTCGCCCGCGATGCCCTTCCCCCATCCCACCCTCGGAATTCATGCTCGCCTTTCTTCGCGAGATTTCGATCACCTGTTTCTTCACCAGCTACCTCGTGGTGCTGGTGCTAGAGTTGCTACGGCTTTTGGGCCGCATCCCCGGTCGCGGTCTACTCGTGATCGTGATGATGTCGATCGGACTCTTCACGCATATCTGCTACCTGCTGCTGCGGGCGACCGTATTGGATGGTGACGTCAGTTCGGCTGAGACCAGCTTCTTGGCCAGCTGGTCCGATTGGTCACTGTTGCTGGCCCTGGGATTAGCGATCGCGTTCTTCGTCCTTTATCTGCGGCGACCTGACACGATTGTCAGCTTCTTCTTCTTGCCGGCAGTGATGGGCTTGATCGGATTAGCGATTGTGCTGCGTGACCTTCCCCCCTTCACTCGAACGGAAGCAGTCGAGGTTTGGCGGACTGTTCACGCGGTGGCAATGATGGCTGGATCCGTTGCCGTGCTGATCGGGTTCTTGGCAGGCGTGATGTACTTGGTGCAATCTCGACGCTTGAAACTAAAGCGAGCGGGATCATCCTTTCGGTTGCCCACACTGGAATCGCTGGGCCGCTTGAACCGTCGGTGTCTAGTTGTCAGCACGATTGCCGTGGGCATTGGTCTGATCGCCGGAGTCGTGATGAACTTGAATCGCTGGGGACACGTGGGCTGGGCCGACCGTGGCGTCCTGCTCAGCATGTTGCTGTTGCTTTGGTTGGCGGGAGCCACCTGTTTGGAATTCTTCTATGCTCCGGCCAGTCATGGTCGCAAGGCTGTCTACCTAACGTTGGCAAGTCTTGGATTTCTGGTTCTTGCCATGATCGGTGTGCTCACGACTTCGCATGGTCAAGCAAGTAACGCGGACGTGGAGAGCATGTCGTTACAGTCCCAGACACCTGCGATCTCCGCGGAAGCATCGGAGGTCGCCCGATGAAATTGCAAATGATCGGTTGCAGCCATCACGATGCTGCTGTTGAGTTCCGAGAAAAAATCTCCTTCACCAACGAACAAGTCGGACAAGCGTTAGGAGACTTTCGTCAACGGTTTCCCGCGTCCGAGATCGTTCTGATCAGCACGTGCAATCGAGTGGAGCTGTACGCCACGGGCGGTGGGGACAACGAGCTTGATCGCGATGACGTCGCGGAATTCCTCGCTGACCAACATCACCTGAAAGCGGACGAAGTCGTCGACCAAATGATTTATCGCGTTGGCTCCGATGCCGTCGAACATCTGTTTACGGTTGCGGCAAGTTTGGACAGCATGGTGGTGGGCGAAGCGCAGATTCTCTCGCAAGTCAAACTAGCTTACGACACAGCTTGCAATTCTGGTTCCGCAGGTCCGTTGACCCATTCCGTCTTCCAGGCTGCGAATCGTGCGGCGAAACGAGTACAGCAAGAAACAACGATTCATCGCCGTCGCGTGAGCGTGCCGAGTGTCGCTGTTGGGGAAGTCGCGACCGAAGTCTTTGATACCCTCAGCAACAAACGCGTCGTGCTTTGCGGCGCCGGTGAAATGGGAGAAGAGACGCTACGTTACTTGAAGCAAGCGGGAGCGTCCGATATCTGCATTCTAAATCGCAGTTACGAGCGTGCCGTCGCTCTGGCCAAGGCGTTCGGTGCGGAATCTGCGTTGTGGAATTCCCTGAATGAACAGGTCATCGATGCGGACCTACTCATCGGTACCACTTCCGCAACCGACCCCATCATGGATGAGGCAACCTTCTTGCCTCTGCACGCAAAACGCAAAGATCGAGTGCTGCTGATTCTCGACCTGGCAGTGCCTCGCGACTTCGATCCAGCGATCGGCGAATTGCCGAGCATCTACTTGTACAGCATCGATGATCTGCAATCAGCCTGCGATCGAAATCGCCGTGAACGGCAAAAGGAATGGCCAAAGGCAAAGCAGATCATCAGCGAGGAAACCCAACGCTTCCTGCAAGCCTTCAATCACAAAGCAACCGGCCCGGTGATTCAGCGATTGCGAGAACACGCTCAAGATCTGAAGAACGATGAACTGGAGCGATTGATCAACAAGCTGAAGTTATCGGAGCTCGATCCTTCGGCTCGGAAAGAGATCGAGAAATCATTCGATCGACTGATCAACAAGCTCTTGCACCCACCGCTCGCCTCGTTACGAGACGACGCAGCCGAGGGACATCGTCGCGGCCTACTCGAAGCGCTACGCCATCTGTTCAATCTGGGCGACGAATGATCGAACGCACGACCGGAAATCATTTCCAATCTTCGTCGTCGTCCGCTTCGTCTTCCCAGTCTTCTTCCTCATCGTCGTCGTCGTCGAGGTCATCATCTTCGACATCGTCGTCGTCGACCTCTTCCCATCCACCGTCTTCCGAGTCTGAGTCATCATCCGAGTCGTCGTCGTCCTCCTCATCGAGGTCGTCGTCCGAGTCGTCGTCATCATCATCCTCGTCGCCCGAGTCGTCGTCGGCCGAGTCGTCGTCGTCTGAGTCGTCTGAGTCGTCCTCTTCATCGAGGTCATCATCCCAGTCGTCGTCGTCATCCCAGTCGTCGTCGTCATCATCGTCGTCGTAGAATTCGTCCTCCTCGTCTTCGATGACAGCCTGGGCCTCTTGCGAGACGGCAGCATTAGGCGGCTCAACCGCTGTGACAGCGGCAACAACGACAGGATCAGTCTCGGCGAGAACTGGCGCGACAGTGGTACTCACGACAGGCTCCTTCGTGGATGTCGACAAATCATCAAGGGGTGAATCTTCTGTGATCGGATCTTCTTGCAACGCTTGCCACTGTATCGGAGGCAATGCATCAGAGTTGGGAAGCCCAAAAAGTTGTAAGAAACGTTTGGTGGTGCCGTAAAGATAGGGACGCCCCAACTCTTCGCTGCGGCCAACAATTCGAATCAATTCTCGTTCCATTAGTTGTCGTAACAACTCGCCACAGGCTACGCCGCGAACGGATTCCGCGCTGGCTCGCGAGACAGGTTGTCGATAGGCGACCACGGCGAGGGTTTCCATCATCGGAGTCGACAATCGTACGGGAGCCGGCAAATGTCCCAACCGAGCCAACCAAGGTGCCAAAGACGGCCGTGTCAGTAAACGGTAGCCTCCAGCGACTTGCTCGACGCGGATCGCGCGGCCCAATGTCTCGTAAGTCCGATTGAGCTGGCGGACAAGTGTACGGGCCTCCGTAGCGTCCGCCAAGTGAGCCAACTGGGACAGTTTCCGCGGACTGACAGGAGTTTTTGAAAGCAGCAAGACGGCTTCCATGCGCATCCGCCGTATTCTCGGATCTTCGTCCTCGCCTTGATCCTGTATCGCATCGCGAATCGACGACGCTTCCTTCAGGGGCCGAAGAGAGGTCACCGAGTAGGGGCGGACAGGAGCCGGACGGAGCGTTTGGATGGCCGATTGCAGCGAGCTGGTGGGTCGCGCAGCCATCATCCGGTGGCGAGAATCGCCAGGGTTCCGCGGCAAGGTGGAGGTCCTCTGTCGCTTCATGGCTTACAGTAGACTCGTTTGAAATAGCCCGTTTCGCCCGAACATCGTCCAACCACGCCCCTGTGTCCACCTCGGTTTCCACTTCCCCTACGAACTCCAGATCAACGGCGAAGCAAAATCGCCGTGTGCGACGCTGGATTACCGTTTTCGCGACCGTTGTGATCGTGATCGTGCTGTTGATCGTCATCCGCACACAAGGTTTCGTCTCCGGATATGAGTTTTCGCCAACTCATTTTCAACAACGTCGCTTTAGCTTCTACGAAATCCCACTGATCCACCTGCAAATCACGCCCATTCGACGCTCGAGTGCCACCCCCGCCACCGCAACCTATGTCCGTCAAAACGCTCTGATTACTCCCCACACGGGGGTTCCAACCGTCTGGCACCTGGTATCGCTTTCTCGAGGACTCACCGGTGCCACGCCAGCCGATGCCAATTTGCTACTCGATCAACTCGAACTTAGCAGTGGCAAAGATTACTGGACAGATTGGAGCAAGAAGCACCCCAAGCGTGCCAAAGTCCTTTGGCCTTATGTCCAGCGTCTCGCAGAACGGGAACTCTATTTGCTTCTCCCTTCCATTTTCGAGCTCGCTCAACTTGACCCGCATTCTCCACAGCAATTGCAGGATTCGATCGACGAATACCTGCGTCGCGAGTATGCCCTGTTGATTGAGGACATGCGTTCCGCGGATCGTGATGATTTGGCCGATCAGCTACTAGCTGAGGCTCTTCAAGACTACCCGGATGATCCAGGTTTGGTCCAACTCGATCAGTCCAAATAGCGAGCTGCAACGTGCCTCCCGTCTATCTGGACAATAACGCGACGACGGCGCTCGATCCTCGAGTTGCCGACGTCATGATGCACCACTTTTCGGCCGGTCCCGCCAACCCTGCCAGCCAACACGCCGTGGGACAAAGGGCACGTCGTCACCAGGACGCTGCAATTGAGGCCATCGGGACCTGCATCGGGTCTCGACTTGACGAGCCAGGAGGAGCGCGGCTTGTCATCACGAGCGGTGGCACCGAATCCAATAATTTGGCGCTCAACGGGATCGGCGACGAGGGCGCGATCGTGTTGAGCCGAATCGAACATCCGAGCGTGATCGCCACAGCCCAGGCCCTCGAGCAACAGGGACGCGAAATCCGCTGGATCGATGTCGATTCCGCTGGAATAGTGGATGTGACCAAGCTGGCAGGGCTGATTCGAGGTGACGCCCAACAAAACCGGCCGGCAACTCTGGTGTCGGTCATGTCGGCTAACAACGAAACTGGCGTGATTCAGCCGATCGAAATCATTGCCGACCTCTGTCGAGAGGCGAGTGTACCGTTACACGTCGATGCAACGCAGACGGTGGGAAAGTTGCCGCTTCACCTGGAAAACTCGGGAATTGCGGCTTGCACGTTCACCGCGCACAAATTCCACGGCCCCACGGGCGTGGGAGCCCTGTGGCTGCAACCCGGCCTGACGATCCGGCCGATGCTTCATGGTGGCGAACAGCAGCTTGAAACCCGACCCGGTACCGAATCCGTCGCGTTGGTCGCCGGCATGGCAGAAGCCTTGCGGCTTGCGACGGAAGAACTCGACCCCTCGAGTTCGCACATGCAATCGCTTCGCGACCAATTGGAAAACGGCTTGTTAACCAGGCATCCTGAGCTTGTCATTCATGGGGCGAAGCGCCCCCGTTTGCCTGGGACCGCGGCGATCGCGTTTCTTGGAACTGATCGTCAGTCGATGCTGATGGCGCTGGACCTTGCCGGAATCGCCTGCAGTAGCGGATCGGCTTGCAGCAGCGGAAGCAGTCCTCCAAGTCACGTCTTACTGGCGATGGGCCGACCCACCGGCGAGATCACATCGACGCTCAGATTTGGTGTCTCAAAGTTTTCCACTAGTGAAGAAATTGATCAAGCGATCGAGTCTATCTCCAATATCTTCAACAGGTTACGAGCGAAAAGTTCTGTGGATAACTAGCTGGTTTTCACTCGCTTTTTCAGATGGATGCCGTAGAATGTTGCCGACCCATCCACCGTGGATGACCCCACCTCTCTGGATTCGCCGTCCGACCCGATCATGGCGTCAGCGATTACCACGCCCGCGAACATCCAATCCTTTCCGCTCGAGCGGCCAAGTGCTCGAGTCCGGAAACGAGGTGCGCAACTGCGTGGTTCGACGTTGCCCTACTTCATTGCTGGCGACGAAAACCGGTTGGTCCATTTCGTTGCATGTGCTCCCGACTCCGTGTTTGCGTTTGGGAATCCAATTCTGCTGGTTGGGCCAAGCGGGAGTGGAAAAACGTCGATCGCGTTGCACTTAGCCGCAAAAGAGTCGATCCGTTCAGTCGACGGTGAGCCAACCCCCGTGCTCTACAACACCGCTACCGACTTTGCCCGGCAATATGCGGAAGCGGTGGGAGCGGACGACCTGCCACCTCTGCGGCAGGAGATCAACGAAGCTCCGATCCTGGTCATCGACGATTTGCAGTTGATGAGCGACAAACCGGCGGCCCAAGACGAATTGGCGGCCCGTATCGAAGACCGTGTTTCGGCTGGCCGTCCAACATTGGTGACCTGTCGTCGACTTCCCTCCGAAATTCGAGGCATGAGACCGCTGCTTGTAAGCCGGGTCGTTCCAGGTTTGACCGTCCCTATCGCGACACCGAGTGGAGAAGCCCGCTGTCAGCTCTTGAGAGAGATTGCCGTCCATTTAGGCTTGGACATCGATCGTGATCTGTTGGATCTTCTCGATCGGGGACTCGATGCTCGACTTCCGGCCAGGTCGCTCGAAGCTGCTTTGAAGCAGGTCGCACTCTGGTGCCGAATGAACGACGCCCCACCGAATGCCGAAGCTGTGCAGTCGGCACTTGAGATTGTGGGTCAGCGAGAGGAAATTTCGCTGGCTTCGATCGCGATCAGCACAGCGAGGTACTTCCGCTTGAAACTGGCCGACTTGCGTAGCAGTTCTCGCAAGCAAAACCTCGTGCGGACACGTTCATTGGCAATGTATCTCGGCCGCCAACTGACCTCCAAGAGTATGCACCAGATAGGCGATTACTTTGGTGGTCGCGATCATACGACTGTTTTACATGCGATTCGGAAGACGAAGTCTTTGTTGGAATCGGACCCCGACCTTCGCCGAGCAGCGGAAGACGTCCGCGAAAAACTGACAGCTCCGTAACTTTTTTCGCCGTGGAAAACGTGTGAGTCTTCTGTCGGATTGTTGTTGAAGGTCGGTGATTGTCCAACAGTGTCCAAATTCTGGCTGTTGGCCACTGTTGGAAACTTGGTCAGTTTTCAACCAAAGTCCAACGTACGCACGACACGTTTTCCACCGGTCGGCTGCCGTGTTAACTGATTTGCCAGGAATGAGTTAGCGATCACGTGTCGCCGTTCTCTGACAATTGTTCGATCAGATTACGATGAAGACGGTAAATAGAGATAACTAGAAGGAAAGAGAGCCAGTCTGGAGTTCTCAGAGAAGCACAAATGACCGGATGCGTGGAACGCTTTGACGCGGTACAACATGCGAACTTGATTGACTGATCGCTTCCACAGTACCCGTTTGCGTTTCCATGAAGATCACTTGTCAACGTGAATCACTGACCAATGCATTCGCCCTGGCTGCCAGTATCGCTCCAGCGCGGTCGCCTAAAGAGATCTTGCAAAACGTGAAGGTCACGGCAGCTGGTGGAAAGATCACGCTGACTGCGACTGACATGGAAGTTGGGATCCGCCTTGATCTTGAGGAGGGCGTGACCGTCGAGACGGAGGGCACCGCGTTGTTGCCAGTGCAGCGGACGATGGCGATCTTGCGTGAGAACAATGACGAAACCTTAGAGTTTGAGACGGACGAATCAGGGATTCGGGTTCGAGGCAGTCGAAGCAAGTTCCGCTTGCCAGGAAACAATCCCGATGAGTTTCCGGCCGTCACCGGGTTTGATGAGGACAAGTACCACGTCATTCCAACGCGATTGTTCCGCGAGATGGTCAAACGTACGGTTTTCGCGACCGACGCAGAAAGCAGTCGTTTCGCTCTGGGCGGTGTGTTGCTCGAGATGGAAGAGGCTCGTGTTACCGCGGTTGGTACCGATGGACGTCGTCTGGCCAGAATGGAAGGAACCGGAGAGTCGATTGGCGGCCATCAAACGAGCGGTGCCAGCACGATCGTACCCACGCGAGCGATTCAGCTGATCGAGCGAGCTCTTAGCGACAAGGATGAATCCGTTGATGTGGCCGCCCGCAGTAACGACCTATTGGTGCGTACGCCGCGAGCGATGATCTACTCGCGTTTGGTCGAGGGTCGATATCCCAATTGGCGTCAGGTTTTTCCGCAGCGTGAAAGCGCGGTTCAGCTTGATGTGACCGTGGGGCCGCTCTTTGCTGCCTTGCGTCAGGCAGCAATTGTTACGGACCACGAGAGCCGTGGTATCGACTTTACGTTCGCCGACGGGACTTTGAAGATGGAGGCGAGTACGGCTGAAATCGGCGAGTCGCAGATTGAGTTGCCAATCGCTTATGACGGTGATTCGATCACGTTGACGATGGACCATCGATACGTGGCAGATTTCTGCAAAGTCTTGGACAACGAGACCACGTTCACCATGGAGATTGAGTCGGGAGCCGCTCCCGCTCTTCTCACAACCGACGATGGCTACGGATACGTGATCATGCCGATGGCGCGTGACCGCTAAGCGACCGTCCGTTTTCAGGCAAAGGTTCGGAGCGCTTCCGCTCATTATCAGGGATCGCGTAGCGCCCAACGAAGGGCGACTGAGACTGCACGATTTGCCGTCGTAAGCGATTGGCAGCCGATCGAGAGAAGCGTGCAATTCATGCCGTTGTCAGCCACAAAAAAAGCGACGGATATGAATCCGTCGCTTCCTTTTATCATCAGGGATGAAGGCTGAGTCTAGCTTTCGCTGTCCTTGTCTGACTCTTCGCCTTCACCGACTCCTGCACTTACAGGTTCAGCAGGCTCAGGCAACCCTCTGGTTTCGCCTTTGAAGTCCAGACGGACGATCTTGACCTTCTTGCCATCGGCATCGATCATTTTGCCATCGTCTTTTCTGGTGATGTCGTTGGCAGCCACACGATCACCGTCCTGGTTTTCCATGATCCCGGAAACGACGATCGTATCGTTGCCTTCGAAGGCACCACGCAGCAACTCTTCGCTCAGCGGATCTTCGATTCGCTGCTCAAGTGCACGACGCAAAGGACGAGCACCGTAGTCGAGATTGCTTCCCTTCGTGACCAGGAATTCCTTTGCCTCGTCGGTCAATTCGATGGTCAGACCGCGGTCAAGCAATCGTTCACGCACTTTCGCGAGTTCGTAATCGATGACACCCTTCAAGTCGTCGGTGGTCAAGTGACGGAAGATGATCGTGTCGTCCAAACGATTGAGGAATTCAGGACGGAAGACACGTTCGATTTGATCCATCACACGCTGCTTCATCGAATCGTAACTCGCGTCACCATCCGGCTTTTGGAATCCAAAGGCGGATTCGTTCTTGATCGCTTCCGCACCAGCATTGGTGGTCATGATCAAGATTGTGTTTCGGAAGTCGACATTGCGACCGAACGAGTCGGTCAGTCGGCCTTCTTCCATGACCTGAAGCAACATGTTGAAGACATCGGGGTGAGCCTTTTCAATCTCATCGAAGAGCACAACGGCGTAGGGACGACGGCGAATCTTCTCGGTGAGTTGGCCACCTTCTTCGTACCCGACGAATCCGGGAGGCGCTCCAATCAATCGGCTGACGTTGTGCTTCTCCATGTATTCGCTCATATCGATGTGAACGAGTGCATCGGCGTCACCGAACATGTATTCCGCCAACGCCTTGGCGAGCAACGTCTTACCAACACCGGTTGGACCCGCGAAGATAAACGAACCAGTTGGCCGCTTGGGATCTTTCAAACCGCTGCGACTACGACGGACAGCTTTTGAAACAGCGGTGACCGCCGCTTCTTGGCTCACGACACGTTTGTGAAGCTCCTCTTCCATCTTCATCAGCCGCAAACTGTCTTCGGTCGACAGCCGCGTGAGTGGAATACCGGTCATCTTGCTGACGACTTCGGCGATGATCTCTTCATCGACCACGCCATCGGTTTGCTGGCTCTTGTCACGCCATTCCTGGGTGATTTGGTCCTTCTTCTTCTTCAGTTTTTCGGCCTGATCCCGAAGGTTGGCGGCTTTTTCAAAGTCCTGGTTGGCGACCGCGTCTTCCTTCTCCTTGTTCAGCTTTTCGACTTCCTCGTCGATCTCTTTCAAATCTGGTGGACGGGTCATCGTACGCAGACGGACACGGGCACCCGCTTCGTCGATCACATCAATCGCTTTGTCTGGCAAACAACGAGCCGTGATATAACGCTCGCTCATCTCCACGGCAGCAACCACTGCATCGTCGGTGAATTGCACACGGTGATGTTCTTCGTAACGACCACGCAATCCCTTCAGGATTTCGATCGTTTCGACTTTACCGGTAGGCTCCACGATGATCTCTTGGAATCGACGGGCAAGCGCGTTGTCCTTTTCGATGTACTTTCGATACTCATCGAGCGTCGTTGCACCAATGCACTGAATCTCGCCTCGAGCAAGTGCTGGTTTGAGGACGTTGGCCGCGTCGATAGCGCCTTCCGCACCGCCGGCGCCCACAAGGGTGTGGAGCTCATCGATGAACAGAATCGTGTTCTTGACGCGACGAACCTCGGTCATGACCGCTTTGATTCGCTCCTCGAATTGACCTCGGTACTTGGTGCCGGCAACCATCATCGCCAGGTCAAGTACCACGATTCGCTTGTCAGCTAGGATCTCGGGAACTTCGCCCTCGATGACGCGTTGAGCAAAACCTTCGACAATCGCGGTCTTTCCAACACCTGCCTCGCCGAGCAGAACTGGGTTGTTCTTGGTTCGACGACAGAGAATCTGAATCGCTCGCTCGATTTCGCGTTCGCGACCGATGACGGGGTCAAGCTCCTTCTTCTTGGCAAGTTCGGTCAGGTCGCGACCAAAGCTATCCAACGCCGGAGTTTTGCTCTTGCCGCTCTTTCCTGTCGTACTGGTGCTTTCACCATCTCCTGGACGTCCTTGACGCTCAGGAACTTCGGTGCCTTCCAGTCCATGGCCGAGCAGGTTCAGGACTTCTTCGCGCACGTCCTCAAGCTTCAGCCCCAGGTTCATCAGTACCTGTGCCGCAACTCCCTCCTGCTCTCGCAGCAGACCCAGCAAAATGTGCTCCGTACCGACATAGCTGTGGTTCAGGTTGCGAGCCTCCTCCATGGAGTACTCGATGACCTTTTTCGCGCGTGGCGTTTGTGGAAGCTTGCCAACGGTCACCATTTCGGGACCGCTCTGCACAAGCTTCTCTACCTCGAGCCGAATCTTTCTGAGATCGACTTCCAAGTTCTTCAGGACGTTGGCGGCGACACCACTACCTTCTTTGACGAGACCGAGCAGGATGTGCTCCGTCCCGATGTATTCGTGGTTGAAACGCTGAGCCTCTTGATTGGCCAGCTGCATCACCTTGCGGGCGCGGTCCGTAAATCGTTCGTACATTTGTTATCTCTTTACCCTTGTCGTGTCCGACTCGAGCGGGAGTGGGCGACTCCTCGCAGGGCCGATCGTCTCTACCCTAGCAACCCAACGGAAATGGTCGATCCGACCAAGGATGAGAACTTAGGGTGGGTGCTGTCAATCTGGCGAAACTGCCTTGTATTACCTTTTCTACGCAAACCGTACGCCACATCCGACCACCACGACTACCAGTTGTGAGCTGGCGGTTGCAAGCGGGCGACGGTTCTAACGTCTCAATCGCATTCCATGAATTCTATCGGTTACGGGAAAATGCGGGGATAGGAGCTTTCCCCAGCGAAATGCCGAAAAGCGACATCGAGAGCCCGAAAACCAACATTTTTTTCACTGCTGTAGATGGTTTCAAGTCGGCAAGTTCAACCCGATTTTCAGTCTTTCGCTGTCAGATCGGCAGCATCTTTGACGACATGTTCGCGTTTCTCAGAACGATTGTTCGAGCCTTTCCGCGAAGCTTCAATCGCTCGTTTTAATCGGTGTGCCTCGGCTTCGACCTCCAAGAACCAAGTGTCCGCCACTTCCAAACGAGCGATCTCGGTGAGAAGGATTTCCGCAGCCTCCAAACGATCGGTGTGTCGATAGACGCCAGTGAGTAGCAGCAAGGCGGGGGGATCACGTGGTTCAATTGCTAGCACGTCGGTCAGCAGTCCCTCTGCTTCCTCCCATCGCCCAGACAAGTAGGCGTCACGCGCGACGGGGAATTGATCGGGTTCTTCACTGATGGATCGAGGATTGATGACCGAGGGTAGATCGCGAGCCGCGCGAACCACGTAAAAAAGCCACGCAATCGATCCAATCCAAAACGCGATCGAAACCAGGCTACTGTGGATCCAATCGGGGTAGAGATAGCGGGTGATCAGGATCGAATTGAGCGCGATCGCAAACGCAATCGCGGCAGGGAGCGCGGAAAGACGCCCTCGCCACCACAAATCGGCCAATCCTGGCCACAGACACGTTGCGTAGTACTTCGCTTCCATGCTCGTTCTGTACGTGCTGACCACGGTCAAAATCAAGATGATTCAGCATTCAAAGAGATCTCAACCGACAGATTTGTCGTTCGGAGCACACCCGGGCGCGACTCCCCCGCCGCCCGATTCAAGCATTGCTGCGGATCGTTTTTCGTTTGTGAGCGTCCTGAGTCCGTGCGTGCGGAGATTCGTCAGGATTAGCGGCGACCGTTCAGCAATGATGTGGCACGACTTATAGATCACCGAATTCCCAAACTGTGCGGTAGGCATTCTGTGCTTCGAAATGCTCCAACATGTCCGCGTAGAATTTGTTCGTCCCCAATGTCGCGCTATCCCCAATGACGATCAATTTTCGCTTCGCCCGAGTCAACGCAACGTTGGTTCGACGTGTGTCGGCCAAGAATCCTATTTCTTGGCGGTCGTTACTACGGACCATGGTCACGATGATCACTTCCTTTTCACGACCTTGAAAACCGTCGACCGTGTCAATCTCCAGACCAATCACATCGAGTCGACCGCGCAACAACCGGACTTGTGCTGCATAGGGAGCAATCACGCCAATTTCTTCCGGTGAGACACCCGCCTCAATCAATTCGCCAATGAAGTGAAGAACAAGGTTCGCTTCTTTGGGATTCAGCTTGCTCTCACCGTCTGCTTCCAGCTGCTCCTCATACTCTGCCCCCGCGGTGTCAATGAACTCGATCGGTTCCTGCGTCAGCGGCGTGGCTATCACGTCCGGCAGATCACACAATCGGTGGCCCTTGACGGATGCGTCGGCGATCAGTGTTCCGTCATAAAAGACGTCAGATGAGAATCGCATGATCGACTCATGCATGCGGTATTGCACGGTCAGGCGACGATAGATTGACTCCCCATCTCTCGTGATCAAACGTTGCATCAAAGAATCACGCATGCCAGCCTTGGCAGCCTCGTCACTCAACACAGTGGGTGGAAGTTGACAGTGGTCACCAGCAAGAACAAGACGGTCAGCCCGCAAGACCGGCTGCCAGATGCTCGGCACCGTGCATTGACACGCCTCATCGACGACGACCATGTCGAAGGTGCGGTCACCGAGCAATTCGTCATCAATCGTTGTGGTTGTGCAAACAACATCAGCTGAGTCGATGACACTTTGCACGATCGAGCGTTCTAACGCGCGAATTTGACCACGTAATCGCCCCGCTTCCGCAAACAACTCACGCCGTCGTCGATGGGCGTCGCGCGATCGAAAACCCTTTTCGGCTGTGCGAATCAGATCCTTGACTTCGCGTCTCATGTCGCGAATCACATCGGTCGACGGATCATTGTCCACCAACTCGTCCAACGTGTGTCCGCGGAGCGCCTCAAATACGCGTGCGGGATGACCGACACGAATCACGCCGGGCAACATAGCGACCAGTTTTTCCAACAGATTGTCAACCGCCGTGTTACTGGGCGCACAAGCCAGAACGCGATCCCCTCTTTGGACGGATTGGTAAATCAGTTCGGCGAGTGTCGTTGTTTTCCCTGTGCCGGGGGGGCCATGAATGATCGCGATGTCCTGCGACCCAAGAGCGAATTGAACTGCATCGATTTGAGGCGGGTTCAGGGACGAAAGCAGACGGGGCGTTTCACTTTCCGTGACTCTTGGTTCTCGTTTTCCGAGCAAAGTGTCGCGAAGTCGGCCGGTCCGCCCGCTTGCCATGCGAACCTTGGCCATCGCAGCTTGTTGTCGACGACGCGTGGTTTCGTCAGGTGAGAGATCAATTCGGAAGCGATTTCCTTCAGGCCAAACATCCGATGCGACTTGGATGGAGTTCTGCTTTCGGCGGCTGACGACACCGGGAACTCCTTTGTCCTTCGCGTTATCGTCATCGGAAATGACGACGGGTGACCCGACTTTCAAACGATTCATCGGCAATGGCTGATCGCCCGGTTTGTTGAAGTCAAGCAATAAGCGACCGGCGAGTCCTGTCCGATGGTCATACATTTGCAAACGAATCAGCGTTTCTCCCGTCTTCTCGACTTCCGTTTGCGAACGAATGAGCCGGCGCCGCGCTAATCGCTCGCGTTCGGCTTGGCCCTCCAGTTCCAACCATCGCCCTAGTTCGTCAAAGTAGTCATCGATGTTGGAAACCAGATCGATTGTGGAGCGGGACATGCAGATGCTACTTTTCGAAGGGCGTGTCGGAGAGCAGATTGTGTGGCTCGACGAGACACGACAGGATCATTCCATTGGCGAGCAAGGCAACCTCGACCAAAAATGTGATATCAGCAAACGTCGTTTGGAGACGCCATGCTACCGAGTTTGATCATCTGGGTATTGTTCACAAGCTTGATCACAGCCGCACTGTATGGCTGGGATAAGCGATCTGCTGTCCAAGGTCGACCCCGCATTCGAGAAAGGACCTTGCTAACGTGGTCTGTCCTGGGTGGCTGGCCTGGCGGGTGGATTGCAGGCCGAATGTTTCGGCATAAGACGAAAAAGATGTCGTATCGAATTCAATTCGGCGTCTGCGTGATCTTGAATATCGCGGTCCTCTTTGCATTGGTTTGGCTCGTCGGTTGAAACATGAAATTCGTAGAAATCGAGTGGAAGGGCCCTCATTACGCGAGTGAGATCGATCTTCGTGATCGATTGCTGCGAGCTCCGCTGGGTTTAACGTTTACCGCCGAAGACATCGAGGCTGAGGCGCGCCAACTTCATTTTGGCATCCTTCATCACGATCAGTTGATCGCGTGTGCGGTTGTGGTCCCGCTGGAAGATGGCGTTGCGAAACTGCGTCAAATGGCCGTTGACCATCAACGTCAACGGGGTGGGGTCGGTTCCCACTTGATTCGCGAGATCGAGGACGAGCTACGTCGTCGTCAATTTCGAAAAATCGAACTGAACGCGCGAAAAGAGGCCGTCGCGTTTTACGAAAGATTAGGGTACCGGAGAGTGGGTGAGCGATTCATCGAAGTCAAGATTCCACACTGGAAGATGATGCGAGTCATTGATGAAACGCCCGCCAAATGATCACGCCGCAAGCGACCGACACTCGGAGATCCAGCGTTAGCTGCTTCGGTTCGGCTTGTCGACGGTCAAGACGTCACTCAGTTCTGGCGGTAGCTGAAAGTCTTCCAAACGCGTCTCGCCGAGTTCACGATCGAGTATTCCGAACACCTCTTTGAAAAGAGTCCTATTCGCGATCAGAGATGAATCGGCTTGCCGAACCGGCCGCGCGATGTACTCGGCGAAGACAAGCTCTCCATGACCAATGAACTCACGCGCGTATGAAAGTCGCGTCATGAACTCGCTGCGTCGTTTGGTGTCCTTCCGATGTTTTTCATCGATGCGACGTAGTGCGGTGAGAAGGAGCTGGGAGTCAACGGGATGATGAGAGTTTGTCTTGATGTACTGAAACGCTCCGCCGGTCTGATTCGCAATCTGTTCCATCGCGTTGCGAGTGAATGGATTTTCAAATGCAATCGTGTGGATCGGAAGGGTGGGAAAATACAACGGCACTCCCTCCAGCACCGAAATCTGCGACCTCGTTCCGTCCGCGTCAACCCAGCCCGTTTCGCTCATGGGTGTTCGAGGATGGTTGAACTGTCCATCCGACAGCAGAAAGACGGCATCAGGTTCCATCTCTTTCGCTAGCGACAATGCACGCCTTGGATCCGTGCCCGCGCCGAGGCTCGCATCGTAAACCCATCGTCTCAGTTTCTTCTCGTGACCCGGTACAACGCGAATGTATTCCGACTTGTCCTGATAGAACATTCCCTGAGTGCCCCAGCAAAACAGGAATACGTAGTAGCTTTGACCAGCCCGAAGTTGTGAAACCGATCGCACCAGTTCATCACAGGCACGTCGAAAACGTTGCCCGTCGCGTGCATCCATGCTGTAGGAAATATCCAACACAAAGACAAATCTGTTTCCGTAGGCACTCGTGCCAAAGAACTCGACGGTGGGTGGTCCAAGATTCAACTGATCGACATCGATCATGTCGTCTGGTTTGATTGCAACGTCGACAGGTGACTCGGTCAGCGTTTGCGATTCGACCTCGGGCGACTCGCCTTTTTCAATGACCGGTTCGGCCGGCTTTGGAAGCTCGTGGGCCTCGAACGACATCGTATCGGATGTGGATCGAGACGATGCGGAGAGGGTGATCGAAGGTTGTTTTACGACCTGATAAACCAAGCACCACAGGAGGAATGCGAGCAGCCCATGGAAGAGTAGCGATGTCACGAAGGACACCGCCGACCCTCGAGACGATTGGTGATCACGTTCGACGGGATCAACGATCATCAACGTACTAGCGAGAAAGATTTCGGACCTGGGACATCACGCAGGAATTCTACTTTAGCAGCTTTTCGCAGCGTTGCGCCGAAACCTTGACGGACGTCCCTAACGGTTGAGCAAATAGGCTGACTCGCAGCTCCTCGATCATCCATCGGAATTCGGATTCAGATTGATACTGTGGAGTTCGTTGGCTTTCTGGAACTCGTTCCAACCAAGTTCCCCAAAGACCCGAAATGACACGCATCGATTCAGCATCGCGTGAACCGGAGCCGCTGCGAATCTTGTCGAGACGATAGTCAATGGCTCGGAGGTAGCGAGGGTAGTGCTTGAACCACTCCCAGGGTGTCAGCGAAAGGAAATCCTCGGCCAGCAACCAGTCAAGTTGACTCCGGACATCCGCCGCGACAGCGGCGAATCGCTCGCTGCGACCGAGGCCTTCCAATTGCTTGCGAACCGCAAAAGAAGAGTCGGACAGGTTTGTGAGCCAAGTGGCGACTTCTTGAGTGGCCATAGCGATTCGAGCAGACCGGCCTTCGCGTCGATCATTGAACGCGTCGCGAGTCCGCACCAGTGGCTGTTTTTCGACAAACGCGATTCGCGCCAACAGTTCCATCAAGGAGGTTTCCAAATTCCCGGCAGCCACGAATCCGGAGAGTTTTACCTTGTTGGATTCCAGATCGGGTAGCCAGCGTACTTGGCCGCGGAGTTCCTTTTGCTCGGCAATTGCAAACAGTTTTGCAACGCCATTTCGGATGGAAGCCTCGGCCGTGGCCAGGTCGGGGAAGAGGTCGGTTGAAACCTCGTTGCCATTCACTCGAAGCCC
>JBPCVD010000502.1:0-8713 GCA_051010815.1 Rubripirellula sp. | reverse complement strand
TGGCACCCCCTTCGATCTCGTCACAGACGTCCATCAAGGCATTCTTGAGTTTGCCCGGCTTCTGATTGTTCTCGAGGATCTTCAGGCTACGCAAAATCGGCAGACCAGCATCCTGCAGGATCGATAGCTGCCGCGTGAAGGCGCAGATGTGTTTCGTTTTGGCTCCACCCATGGCGAAGCCGCGTTTCTTACCCGACTTGCCAGCCGCCGCGGCCGCCGCCTGCTTCTTGACGGAGATCTTCGTGACGAAGTATCCCATCTGGCGAATGGTGGTTTGCGCCTCTTCCTCGTTGGCTGCGTCGATTTCGTCCCGGATCTCTTGTCCGGTCGCATCCATCGCTTCGAATTGATAAATAGGCATGACAGGGCCAATGGGTCAGTAGCGGGAAACAATGAGTAGGTAAGCAGCGTTTTCGTTCAGTCGTCCGTCGTGCGGGTGCGAACTGTCCTGAACGGACGCTGCGTGCAACGGTATGTCAGTTGGGCTTAATCGGCGACGGTTTCGCGGATCACTTCGTCGAGCGTCGTGATGCCATCAATGGCCACTGCAACGCCAAACTCGCGTAGCGGTACCATGCCGTTCTTGCGGGCTTCTTCTCGGAGTTCGTCGGTCGAGGCATTGCTAAGCACCATCTCGCGAATCGTGTCGTTGAGCAGCATCAGCTCGAACAGCGCGATGCGGCCTTTGTAGCCAGTGTTATTGCAGGCGTCGCAGCCGCTGCCCTTGAAAAATTTCTTGCCTTCAACGTCCGCTGGCTTCATCCCCAAGTCGGCCAACATGGAGGTGGTGATCTTCGCCTCTTCGCGACACTTGGTGCACACTCGGCGAACCAGGCGTTGAGCCAGGATGGCCTCGACCGTGGCGCAGATCATGAAGGGCTGAATGCCCATGTCTTTCAATCGCGTGACGGTCGCGGGGGCGTCGTTGGTGTGCAGCGTGCTGAAGACAAGGTGACCGGTCAACGCCGCTTGGATCGCGATCTCTGCCGTCTCGAGGTCGCGGATCTCTCCCACCAGGATCGTATCGGGGTCCTGTCGCAGAATCGCTCGCAAGCAACCGGCAAAGGTCACGCCGACGTCCGTGTCGATTGGGATTTGGATGATCCCATCAATGTCGTACTCGACGGGGTCTTCGGTGGTGATCAGCTTGTCTTTGATGTCGTTCAATTCGGTCAGCGACGAGTAGAGCGTGGTCGTCTTGCCGCTTCCCGTTGGGCCGGTCACCAGCACGATGCCGTTGGGCCGGTCGATCGCCGAGCGGAATTCCGACATCATCTCTTCACTCATGCCGACGTTTTCAAGGCTGAGGTTGACGACGCTACGGTCCAGGATCCGCATCACGACGCTTTCGCCAAAGATCGTCGGCAACACACTGACACGAAGGTCGACGGGGTGACCACCGACCATCAATTCGATGCGACCGTCCTGCGGCATGCGACGCTCGGCAATGTCCAGATCGGCCATCACTTTGATTCGTGTGGTGATCGCAAACGCCAAGTGACGAGGTGGTGGAACCATCTCGTACAGCACACCTTCCGCCTTGATGCGGATGCGGAACTCATCCTCGAATGGCTCGAAGTGGATGTCGCTGGCGTGGTCTTTGATGGCCAGCAGCAGCACCATGTTGAGAAGTTTTCGCACAGGCGCGGAATCGGCCAACGCCTCAGCGTCGGTGATGTTGAACTTCTCGGATTCGAGCGCTGAGATCGCGGCTTTGAGTTCTTCGTCATCGGCCAACTGTTGGACCAACTTCTCGACACTCTCGGACTCGCTGTCGTAGTGGCGACTGATCGCCTGCATGACGTCCCGCTCGGTCGCCACGATCATGGCAATCTCATGGCCCAGGAACGTACGCAGTTCATCCTGGATCGTCAGGTTCTGAGGATCACAAGTCGCGACGGTCAGGACATCGTCTTCGAATCGCAGTGGCACGACACGATAGAGTTGCGCCATCGTCTCGCTGATCTTGGCCAACACCTCTTCACTGAATTCTGCTTCCTCCAGCGAAACCGTCCGCATGCCCATTTGCTCGGCAAGCGCCTGAATGAGTTGCTCGTCGGTGATCAACTGCATGTCTTCGGCAATCTTGCCGATCAGCGTACCGGGTTGCTGCTCTTGTTCCTCTAGAACGATCTCAAGTTGCTCATCGGTTAAGAAACCAAGGTCAACGAGAATCTGTCCGATGCGACGAGGTGCCATGTGTCAGTTACCAGTCAAGCAGTGAAGTGTTGTGTGCGTCAGGTGGTGATCGTTGCGACGACGTCTCGCCGCGAATCTTGCGTGTCTCCTACGCCATCCTTGAGCTCCGTTTCCACCTTTGTGCCTGTCGGCTGGGTCGTGGACAGACCCGTCTCCGCTCGATCGCGAAGCGTCATTCGTCCTCCGGCACCGGAATGGTCTCATCGCCCATTCCACGCCGCGATTGCACGATGCGTTTCGCCAGGTCATCGGGACGATGCGCTTTGGAAAGCACGTCTTCGACGGTGACCTTCTCTTCTTTCCAATGATTGAACAGTGCATCATCCATCAGCTGCATGCCGAACTTGGCACCCGTCTGCATGGCACTGTTGATACGGAACGTTTTATTCTCGCGAATCAGGTTGGCCACACCGGGCGTCACGACCAACACCTCATACGCGGCACACCGACCACCGCCCACTCGAGGCAGGAGCGTTTGCGCGACCACGCCGATGAGCGTGCTGGCAAGCTGGGTTCGAATCTGGTCCTGCAAGTTGCCCGGGAAAGCGTCAATGATTCGGTTGACCGTGCCCTGGGCACTGTTGGTGTGCAGGGTGCCGAAAACGATGTGGCCCGTCTCGGCGGCGCTGATGGCGGCCTCGATCGTTTCCAAGTCACGAAGCTCACCGACCAGGATCACGTCGGGGTCCTGTCGCAGAGCTCGCCGAATCGCTTCGGAGAAACTCGGCACGTCCACGCCGACTTCACGTTGGTTGATCGTGCTTTCGATGTGATCGTGATAAAACTCGATCGGGTCTTCGATGGTGATGATGTGGTGGTCGACCGTCTCGTTGAGCAAGTTGATCAAGCTGGCCAGCGTCGTACTTTTTCCCGATCCGGTCGGCCCCGTCACCAGGAACAGACCGCGTGGACGATGAACCATCTTGACCACGGAGTCGGGCAGGCCGAGTTGTTCCGGTGTCAGCTTGTCGTTCGGAATCTGACGCAGCACCATCGAGATGAAGCCACGTTGCTTGAACACTGAAACGCGAAATCGGGCGGCATCCCCAAAGGCAAAGCCAAAGTCGGCGCTACCGGTCTCCTGAAGTTCCCGCTGGCAGCGTTCGGGCGTGATGCTCTTCATCAGCGCGACCGAGTCCTCTGCTTCCAGGACTTTCGTTTCCAGTTTCCGCATTCGTCCATGCAGACGAAACACGGGGGGCTGTCCCACGACGATGTGGATGTCACTGACGCCTTGTTTGATGGCGGCTTGCAACAGTTTGTCGATCAGAACGGTGGCCAAGACTCGCTCCTAGGTCACATTGCTACGAACCGTCCTGGCGCCGTTGTGGCGGGAACGGTTGAACGCTCGAAACGCAAATGCGGATAATGAAAAGTGATGGATGGAAATCGCGATAAATCCGAGAGTCTGCTTGGGAGATAAGATAAGTCGGCAGTCCTCGTTCCAAGCCGTTTCGATGTCGTATCGCTCTCGGCTGGTGAAGCCATTATTGCTGCTGATGGCCCAAAGACCAAAAAACAAACCCAAACAACGTCGCGGAGGGCGCGAGACGAACCGCTGTGATGACCGCGGCCGACCGCATCGAGCCCGGTTTTTCTCCATCAGCATCGGGCTGTTTGAGCCATCCACCAGAAGGGGTGTGGCGAGGCCGTTCGCGGCGGAATTGATCGACCCAGTCCCCTGCAGCGGTCGCGATGAAGAGCCGCTGCAAGGCTCGTTCCCCGACCCCTACAGCGAGTCGAGGTCGTCCACGATGTGCTTGAAGGCGAGCGCCTCTTGCTCCGTTTTCTTGGCAACTCGATAGACCTCTTCGAAGGTCGTGATGCCTCGAATCACCTTGAGCATGCCATCGGTGTAAAGCGTTGACATACCATTGCTTATCGCCTCTTCGCGAATGTCTTTGGTGGTCGTGCCTTTGAACATCAGTTCACGCAATTTGTTGTTGACCATCATCAGCTCGTAAAGGCCGATGCGACCCCGGTAACCGGTGCGTCCACAGTAGGTGCAACCTTTGCCTCGGGTGAACTCTGCCTGCTTCACCATCTCGGGTGGAAGGCCCGCTTCGGCGATCACACTTTCGGGTGGGTTGTACCTGACCTTGCAGCGTGGGCAAATCGTCCTCACCAATCGCTGGGCTAGCACCGCGATCACGCTACTTGCGACCATATAGGATGGTACACCGATGTCCACCATTCGTGATATGGAACTGGGCGCATCGTTTGTGTGTAGGGTACTGAATACCAAGTGTCCAGTAAGTGAGGCCTGGATTCCCATGGAAGCCGTTTCGTGGTCACGCATCTCACCGACCAGGATGATGTTGGGAGCCTGGCGGAGCATGGCACGAATGATGAGGGCAAAGTCGAGCCCGATGTTGTGGCGAACTTCGACCTGATTGATGCCTGGCAGGTAGTACTCGACCGGGTCTTCGGCGGTGATGACTTTGCGGTCTGGACGGTTCAGCGCGTTGAGAGCCGCGTACAGGGTGGTGGTCTTTCCGGAGCCCGTGGGTCCGGTGACCAGGATGATTCCGTTGGGGCGGCGGATCAGAGAGTTGAAGTTGCGGAAGTCGCGTTCGGAGAGACCGAGCTGGCGGACGCCGACTTTGATGTTGTCCTTGTCCAGCAGTCGCATCACGCACGACTGGCCATGGTTGGTCGGAATGATGCTGACACGAAGGTCGAGTTGCTTGTCCCCGACGGTGATCTTGATCCGCCCATCAGTGGGGCGTCGTTTCTCGGAGATATCAATCTTCGAAAGGATCTTGATGCGGGCAATCATCGCCGAAAGCATCCGGCGGGGGGCGTTCTCTCGTTCGACGCAGACACCGTCAATGCGATAACGGATTCGAACGCGATCCTCGAAAGGTTCGACGTGGATATCGCTGGCACGGAGCTGAACCGCTTCCTGGATCATCAGGTTGACCAGGCGAATGACGGGGGCCGAGTTATCGTCGACATCCTCTTCAGCCTGCTCGCTGTCCGCATCGGTTTCGGTGAAGTCGATGGCGGTATCGGTGAATTCCTGCAACATCGAGTCAGCGGATTCACCCTCCACCTGACCGTAATACTTGTTGATCGCCCCGATAATTGCCCCTTTGGGGGCCAGGGCGGTCTCGATCTTGCGATTCAGGATGAAGCGAAGCTTCTCAATCGTCTCCAGATCGAAGGGGTCAGCGATCAAAATTCGAAGTGCCCCATCCTCCTCGCTGAACGGCAAGACCGTGTTTTCTCGAGCGACCGACTCAGGCACCAATTCGACGACTTCATCGGAGATTTGGGCAGAACGAAGGTCCACATAGGGGATCTTGTGATGCTTGGCCATCGCCTGAGCGACTTCCTCGGGCGTCGCATACTCCATTTGGATGAGCACGTCGCCGACGTCCGCATTGGTCGTTTTGGCGACCTCCTCAGCCTCGGTTAGCTGGTCAAGGCTGATGACACCCTGTTTGAGTAGCAAGTCGGTAAAGTCCTGGACGACTCGGCTCATACTGGCGTTCCTGGAAACATGGGGAAGAGAGAAGGGGCGATCCCGAGACCACGTTGGTTTGGAGAGAAGCCCCTCCAGGATACCAAACCGATGGCCAACTCGCATTAGAAATAACGGGCGGAGAGGGCCCATAGATCCCGAAAATAGCGTCAATCTGACGACTGTCGGGGTGACCAATCCGCGGTTGCTCGGTCTGCCGTCACGGCAGAGGCAAATGCGGGTTGGGGCAGACGCATCCCCGGACGATCGGGCGATTCCCGACTTGGCTACTGCATGTCCCGGCTTTGCGACCACACTGCGGTGGGAACGCTTACCGATCACGACTCGGGAAAGAGGTCAGGTCCCGGGCACGTTGCCGGGAGGCAAACTGTGGTCTGGATCCGGTTAGGGATCCGGTTAGGGATCCGCTGGTCAGGATCCGCTGGTCAGGATCCGCTAGTCAGAGGATCCGGGATGGATCTGCTGGTCACAGCGGCATCAAACGCCGGTGCGAACGACGCCCACCGCGATTCCGATCACGCGAGCATCGCGAACATAGATCGGCTCCATCGATTCGTTGGCCGGTTGCAGCCGAATTCGGTCTCCCTCGGGATGCCAGAACTTCAGCGTTGCTTCGCCTTCGGGCGTTTGGGCCACCACCATTTCGCCAGCTTGAGCGGTGTCTTGTTTTTGAATGACCACGTAATCACCGTCGGTGATGTGGGCATCGATCATCGAATCGCCTGAAACACGAAGGATGAATCGATCATCTTTGAAGAACATTTCGCTGAAATCAACGCGATCGTTTTGCTCGAACGCGAGCGTGGTGGGGCCAGCAGAAACCATCCCCGCCATTGGCAATGCGTGACCGTTGCGGTCCGCAGCGTGAGTCAGTTCGATGGCGCGAGACTTGTTGGGGCTGCGAGTGATCAAGCCTTTCCGCTCGAGCGCGCGGAGGTGGCACATCACTCCATTGGGGCTCTTGATGCCAAAGTGTTCACCAATCTCCCTTACGGTTGGACCATACCCCCGCTTCACTATCAGTGAGCGGATCATGTCATAGACATTTTGCTGGCGATCGGTGAGTTGGCTGGACATCGCGGCTTGGATCCTCGGTAGTCAGGGGGGTACGAAGGGTGGGAACCGAGGGATCGATTGTATCAGATACTAAACGCGTGTCCATAATAATCATGGGTGGTATTTAAGACATCCTCCCGAAGTGCCAAATTGCCCAGATTCCCACCGGGATGCACCACCAAGCGAACCAATGCAGGCGGTCCTGGCGGCTCCAGCCGATCAACCAGCGGAGGGCCAGGATCCCAACCAGGAAAGAAACGACGGCTCCAGCCGCCAGTTCTGCGAGCGAATAGTCGAGAGGTGTGCCTGCGGAGACCTGCTCGGCCAGATCTTTGACCGTCAGCACGGTGGCACCCAGGATGGCCGGGATCGCAAGCAGAAAAGAGAAGGTCACCGAATCATCGTTCTTGAGGCCCATCAGCCGCCCACCGAGGATCGTGGATCCGCTCCGACTGATTCCGGGCAGGATGGCAAAGGCTTGAAAGCAGCCGACCAGGAAGGCGCCCATCCAGCTCAGCGATTGGTAGTCGCCATCGCGAGGCTTCAATCGACCGAGGATGATCAGCATCCCGCCGGTGAGCAGCAGCATCGCGCCAGCCAGTGTCGGGTTCAGCAAGATGGACTCAAATTGACTCTTGATCGTCAGGCCGACGACGGCAGCGGGAATCGTTCCGATGACGAGCAGTGGAATCACCCGGCGATCGCTGGTTAGCAACCGAACGATGCGACGCCAAAAGACGACCAGGATCGATCCGAGCGTGCCGGCGTGAAGAATGATCTCCAGCGTGGGCGAATCGCTCATGTCACGCATCGAATCGCTCAGTTCGCTCAGGTAGGCCCCGAAAATCACAAGGTGACCGGAGGAACTGATCGGCAGGAATTCGGCGATGCCTTGGACGACGGCGAGAATCAGAATTTTGATCACGGAGTGGTTGATCCGATCGCGGTGTCCAATGAAGTTAAAACGCGAGTCCGTTTGTGTACCTGGCCAGCTGTCAAGCAGTTCGTCGACTGCGTTGCGAACTGGCTCAAACGGGCTCTCTGCAAGCCGGTCGTTTCCGATCTACCAAGTGGCCAGGATTCCAAAACCGCTGAATCGACGGGTTCGTTCCCGTCACTCCAGTCACGATTGGTGGTGTCGCAGACGCTGGGTTGCAAGCTAGCCTTGTAGCAAACACCGTGAAGGTCGCGGGCAAGTTGGATCGATGCGGACTCTACACCCCAGTATCGCCGCGCCATAACAAGAAGGAAGTTTCGATGCATCGGACGGACGACGACGCAAACCTTGATGCGTCAGTTGAAGGTGTCACAGCGAATGCGCCGGTTGTAGGAAACGGTGACTCATCGGAGTCGCCCATTGAATCAACCACCAATGCGAAACCCATGTGGAAACTTTCGCCGGCCGATGTGTTGAATGTCATTCGAGGCTTTTGTATGGGGGCCGCCGATACGGTCCCCGGTGTGAGCGGTGGAACGGTCGCCTTGATTCTGGGGCACTATCAACGGCTGGTCACCGCCATCAGTCATGTCGACGGAGAGCTGGTCTCTTTGGTCGTTCAACGAAGGTTTCGTGAGGCGGCGGCCCACGTCGACCTTCGTTTCATGGTGGCGTTGTTGGTTGGGATTCTAACGGGGGTCGGTACACTCGCCGGCGTCATGCACTGGCTGTTGGATCATCGGATGCCGGAGACGCTGGCGGTCTTTCTTGGGCTGCTGATCGCCAGTGTGTGGATTGTTCGCGGCTACATCGACCGTTGGACTCCGTCACGATTCGTGACGTTTGCCATCGGCGTGGTGGTCGCCATCGTGATCACGGAACTGCCGATGGCCAACGGTGGCACGGGTCTACCGTTCTTGTTTGGATCGGCGATGATCGCGATCTGCGCGATGATCTTGCCGGGTATCAGCGGCGCGTTCGTGCTATTGCTGCTGGGTGCGTATCACACGGTCACTGGATTGATCAAAGACTTC
>JBPCVD010000501.1:0-7375 GCA_051010815.1 Rubripirellula sp. | reverse complement strand
GTGGTACCCGTTCCATGCATCGGCAATTGTTTGTAGGCGGCGTGGTAGTTGTGAATACCAAGGCCAATCTGCTTGAAATTGTTGCTGCAACTCATTCGGCGCGCGGCCTCACGAGCCGCATGAACGGCCGGAAGCAGTAAACCAACAAGAACGCCAATGATGGCGATGACGACTAATAGCTCCACAAGCGTGAAGCCGCGATGAACACGATTTTTCATTACTAGAACCTCGAAGAATTTAGGATAGGAATGATCGCGGAAGCGATCAAAGAACACGGGCTTTACTCATCCGTTCCTCCCTCAGGCTCGAGATCGTCGCCCGAGTCTGGATTCGCAGCGACATAAGCAGCGATCCCATCCTCATCGGCTACTGCCGTAGGACCGTCACTGGAGTCACAGCCGAGCATGAAACAGGAGAGAGCGAATGTGAGAACCGAAAGCAGTTGAAGTGAACGCATGGCTTTTCCGCAGATGATGAAAACGAATGGGTAATGGACAGCCGACTCATTGAGGCCAGGCTGAGCTGAATGGCCGCCAAAACCCCTCCAAGGAAGTAATGACAGACACCCAGTTAACTACAGTAGCCAAGCCCCTCTTGTGGGTCAAATTATATACCCCGTTTTATCTGCCTCTACAGAGGTACTAATGGATGGCGAATCCCCATTACTGTGATTTTTTCCGATATTCATGTGGAATGCGGGACTCAAATGTTTCACGGATCGTCACGCAGCAGCTCTTCCGAATGTGCGGATCGTTCCGGATTTGGGTGGGTCGGAGCGTCCGATTTCCCGGGTTTCTCCTTCTTTGAGGTCCAACCCCCGCCGATCAGAACTGGGTGACCCGTGGGTCGCAAACGGCTGAAGGTTTGCCCATCTCGCTGTGATTGACTGTGACTGCTATCCGCCAAACGACGAACCTGTTTCGCTTGCTGTGGGCCTTCCGTCCGAGCAGGATTGCTGAATCCGTTGGACAAGCGTTCATCGGACGCTGCAATGCGATCGCGGCCATCCTGGCCGTCCTTTACGGCACCACCGCTTTAGCAATTCGCCCAAGTACCTGGACCCCGCCGGTACGCAGCGTTTTCAGCCGTCAGCTGCTCTTCACGGCGGTGGACGGGATCTCAGCGGCCGTTCGATTTGGTGCCGCTGTCGGCATTCTCGTCATCGTCCAGGCAGCGATCTGGATCGATACGCTTGGCGTGACTCAGGACGTCGTCGCACCGATGTTGTGGCGTGGGATCGTCCGCGAATTAGCGCCGCTGCTGGCCTGTCTGGTCGTGATTGGGCGAAGTTGCATCCCGATCTCGACGGAACTTGCCACGATGATGGTCAACGGCGAGGTTGAGCTGCTCGATGCACAAGGCGTGGACCCCATGACCTACTTGGTCATGCCGCGCGTGCTGAGCGTCGTGATTAGCGTCTTCTGTCTCGCGATCATCATTGCGACCTCGATGGTGGCCACCGGCTATGTCCTGGGTTGGGCCGTCGATGCGATTCGCGTCGATCTATGGACCTTCCTGGATGGAATCTTCCGCCAGTTCAATTCGCTTGACCTGTTGTTCTTCGTTCCTAAAACGATCATCGCCGGCGCCTTTGCGGGCGCGATCTGTTGCCTCGATGGATTGAGTGTTCGCGGCACGATGACGGACATTCCGCGAGTCGCCAGTCGCACGGGCATTCGGGCTCTGACCGCCGTGCTAGCCATATCAGCCATCCTGTCGGTGCTCTTTTATGGGCGCATCCTGATGTTCAAAGTGGTCTAGGAGAAATGCAAGACGTGTCAGTTGTTGAAGCCACGACTGAGGAACCCGCCACACCGCCAAAGGCGATCGTGCTGGAACTGCGCGACTTCACGTTTCATGGCACGACGGAACACTCCGTTCGATTCACGAACATCGACCTGGTACTTCGCGAAGGGGATCTGACGGTGATTCACTTGGATCCCGCTTTGAAGTCGCGCGAGTTCACTTCGATGCTACAAGGACTGTCCGAGCCAAGTCACGGTGAGCTTCGATTTCAGGGCAGTGACTGGTCGGGAACCGACTACGATCGCCATTTCGAAATGCGTGGTCGCATCGGTCGTGTCTTTGAAGGTCATGCCTGGGTTGCCAACCTGAACGTCGCGGAGAACGTGACGCTAGCGAGTTTGCATCACGAACAGTCAACCGAGAAAAACGCCAAGCAGTGGGCGCAGCGATTCGGGCTCTCACAAGTGTCTCGCAAACGCCCTGCGTTTGTGGAACCTTCCCAGTTGCAGATTCATCAGTGGATTCGTGCCTTTTTGTGTCATCCTGCACTCCTTCTGCTCGAGCGCCCGATGCAATCGGTTCCAAAATCGATGCATACAGTCCTGTGCAATGCCATTGACGAAGCTCGCCAATCGGGAACGGCCGTACTCTGGATGACAAGCCAGAGCGAGTCGTTTTCCCACGAGTTTCAGGACACCGCTTCACATCTTCGGGTCGAATCCGAGACGCTGGTAGCGATGAACGAGGAGGCAAGCGATGAATGAACCCTATCGGTTGCGTTACACGAGTCAAATTGTTGGCATCTTTCTGATGCTGCTTTTGCTGTTTGTCATTGTGCTTTCACTGTTCCTGTTGCGCGCCGGCGATTACATCGTCGCAAAGAATCGCTATTGGGTCGAAGTCAGCCAAGACGATGTCGCCGACCTGCACAAAGGCGCGGGCGTGATGATGCTGGGCGAACTTGCGGGTGAAGTCGAGCGGATTCAGTACGTCGAAGGCACGAATCGAATTCGTGTCGACTTGAGAATTGACGCCAACCGCAGTGATGAAATCTTCGAAGATTCGGAACTCCTACTCGAGCGACGGTACGGGGTTGGTGCCCCCGTGCTCGTGCTGCGCCGCGGAGAACTGACGACCGACCAGCCTGTGCTATTGAAGTCCGACTCGCAGATTCGGAACTTCCGCGGTGAAACCGATCGTGTTGACCGAATGGCATCGGAGGTTGAATCAGTGAGCGATTCAATTCAACAGATACAGCAGAAACTTGATGCGGTGGCTGACCGATTTGAACGAACCCTCGACGGTTCCGCTGACCCAGCATTCGATAAGACTTCGCGTGCTTCTGATTCATTTTTCCAGACCAACGAAACGCTCCGGCCCGACGTCCTTGAAACGTCCCAAGCGATTCGAGCAGCAACTCGTTCCCTGGAAACACGAATTGGAAACCTGACCGACAAAGTCGATCTGCTTGTCGAAAAGGATATGCGTGACACGCTAGGTGAAGTCAGGGAATCGAGCGACGATCTCAGCATCGCTGCCAAGAGTGTCAACCAGACGTCTACGGACGTCAATCAGGATGTCGGCAAGACGCTTGCCGACATGCGGGTTGCCATTGAACAGGTGCGTGCCTTAGCGGAGGAGGCACGGGATGTCGTCAAAATCGTTCGGCGGGAGGCGAATGAGTTGCCAGGGACGACGGAACGGTTCAACGATACTGTGGACGACACACAAGACCTGGTCGGCGAAGTGCGTAGCCATTGGTTGTTGCGTCGATATTCCAATAAGCCTGGTCCGACCCAACCAGTGTCCCCCTCGGCGATACGCGGAGGCTCCATTCGGTGAACCAATCGGTGCTACAACCGATCGTGCGCGCACGTCGCTGGGAGGACCGAGCGATTGTGTCGCCACGGATTTGCATGACCCTCTGGATCGCTATCCTCGCCACCGTTCTTGGGTGCAAGAGCAGCGGTGAAGAGCGGACTGTTGACGAGTTGGTGGGGCGACATGCTCAGAAGGGAAGCGTCGCTTATGCCGAAGGGCAGGTCGACGATGCGATCCGTGAGTATCGGCGCGCGATTCATCGGGCCTGGGCGATCGACGATGCTTACGAATCCGGCACCAACGCGTACAACCTGGCGGCCTGCCTGTTCAGCGTTGGACGAGCCGCGGAAGCGAGAGATTGGCTGCTCGATTCACGTGTCGAACTTTGCCGCGCCGGCGCCTCGCCTGGCAACGTTTATTTGCTGGAAGCAAGGATCGCGTTGAACCAGAGCCGGTTGGAAGATGTCTATCGGCTGGTTGATCACGCCGCCTGTTCCGATGCACCCTGCGCGGGCGAAGGTTGCGAGTGCAAGCAGGGCCCAGGTGATCCATGCCGTGATCGCTGCGTGACAAAGATCCCCTGCGTGGGCCCGAAAATCAAAGAGGCGAAGGCAACGAAGGACTGCGAGAATGCCTTCGAGGCGCAAGTGGAGCTTACTCGGGCGCGACTCGCGGCGGAGCAGTACGACATCCCGACCGCTCTCCGACATCTTTCGCGAGCATGCGAATTGTTACAGGGCATCTGCGGCCATGACTTGCAAGCCGATCTGCATGACGTGGCGGCGCTGATTCATTTGGCCAAGGGGGAATACTTGCAAGCCGGTTGTCACTTGGATCGGGAAGCCGAGAGTTTGAGTTGTGCCGGCATCTATCGAGAAATCCCCGCAACACTTGCGTTGGCGGCCGCCTGCTATGAACAGGCTGGCCGAGCAGATCTGGCGGCAAAACGTTTGTGCCGCGTTGCACGCATTTGGTACGGACGCGGCGACACGGATCGATCTTGGCAACATGTCCAATCGGCGAGCCTGTTGGCAGAGACAGATGGCTGCGAGGTCACACAGGTCCGACTCGCTCTACTGGCAAACGAAATCGCTCAAAAGCTGTCAAAAGACGACGACTCGTCACCGGAAAATCGGCGGCAATCCGATCCTCGAAACAACTCGCTCGAGGATGACCATCCCACCGCGCCAATTGGATCTTTGACGCCGTCGACTCCCGAAACGATCACGCCGACCGACAGCGAAGATCATCTTCCCGCGCCAATTGCCGAACCGCTGCCGGACCCGCAAACCAATCTCACACCCCTGAACGGTCCCAGTAATTCGTCGCCCGACACACCAGAATCACCCGACGTCAGACAAGTTCCCTCCGTCACCCCCTCCTCCCCGACGATCGCCGCTCGTCCAGTCAGCGTCGTCCTGCCATCGTCCTCGCGCACACAAGCACGTGCGTTTGGCTCTGCTAAGAATGCTGACACCACGGCACTCGACACCCACAGCAGTTCTTCGGTTCGCAAGCAGCCTGCCGGAACGAGAAGGGGAGCGACATTGCAAATCGATCGCAATCGTTGGCCGTCACTGAACTCCGGCATTCGTTAACCCGCTTCGTCGGTTGCGAGGACGGCCACGGGGAAGAGGAATAGAAAACGAACCGGTCGCGATCGAAGTGCCTACCACAAAGTGATCGCCACTCAGACACGCAACTGCCTCTGTATTTTGAATCGCGCTTCTTGCATCGGGCACCGCGGCTCGCGTCGGCCAGCCGTCTCTCGTATCCAAGCTGAACGACGGGTCATATCCTCAGTCTTGGCCGCCGGAAACCCTTCCGCCGAACGCAGACCACCGGTTCGGGATCAAGACATAGCCCACCAGAAAACGATGAGCGAATCCGTATTCATGGGCTGACGCGACGACGAATGTTTTCGTCTGCGATTCAACCGGAGGACACGATTAGTCCATCCGCACACCAATGTGTAGCAAGATGTTGGCGTATCGCTGCTGATCCGCAGTTTGGATTGTCAAAACGTGATCGGGCGTGCTGACAGCCTCGTAGAACTTCCACTTGTCGATTGGCTCCAGCGTCACGTCGACATTCGCCTCCTGAATCGTTTTTCGATAGTCGTCCCATACCGGTGGGTCGCCGTCCAAGGCGTAGGGGCCGCTGGTCTCGGTTTCCATCGTCTGAATGGCCTCGACCGGCACCGCCGACAGGACGGCCTCAAGGACCTGATCACAGGTCGGTACACCCGGCATCAGATTCAGGCTGATCAACTCTGCCCTGGGGCCGCGTTTGCTGGCCGCTGGGTAGTTCCCATCAGCGATGAGCACGGAACTGTGATGGCCGGCGGCTGCAAGAATGGCGTTGATTTGGGGATGGATCAGCTTGTGACGTAGCATTCGGGTCGCGCTCGTGAAGTACGGGGGAATCGCAAAAAAGGCAACGTATCGTCGAATTCCGAGTTTCCGCTAGGATGGTTGGAATGAACGTCCGGTCGCGGTTACTGGGCGGTATGAGAGCATTGTGACGGAGTCGCCTTTTGCCGGAAAGCCTGTTGAATCGACGACTGAAACTCGGCACGTTCCTCGGGATCGGGCTGTACGTGCATTGGACCTTTGCGCTGGTGATCGCGTACGTGGCCTTGAGCGCGTATGGGGACGGAGCAGGAGGGATGCTGTATGCCGTGTTGCAATTGTTCGGTGTCTTCACTTGCGTCACGCTTCATGAATATGGTCACGCGACCGCCGCAAAGCAGTTTGACATTGATACGGTTGATATCACACTTCTTCCGATCGGTGGTGTGGCTCGTTTGCAATCGATGCCACGTATCCCTTGGCAAGAACTGGTGGTGGCCATCGCCGGCCCCGCCGTCAATGTTGTGATCGTATTCTTTCTCGTGCTGGGCTTCTTCGTTTTCAGTGAAGCCTCTGTGCTGTACGCGTTGACCGGATACGTCGTATCGGCCGTCTCTGGCCGCGCGATGGATGACCAGATGATCATCACGATGATGGAAATTTTCACGACGCCGTCGATCGTCGGATTCGCGGTTCTGATGTTGGTCGTCAACATGATGCTAATCCTCTTCAACATGATCCCTGCATTCCCAATGGATGGTGGTCGTGTCTTCCGCAGTCTTCTGGCGATGGTCATGAACTATCGCCGGGCCACGATGATTGCGTCGCGTGTTGGGTTGGTGTGCGCTGCCGCGATGGCGTTCTTGGCTTTGAGTGCAACACCACCCAATCCGATTCCGGTATTGATTGCTGCCTTCATCGGATACGCTGGCTTGGCCGAGGCGCGTCAAGTCGATGTCATGGAATCGGTGCGTGGGCTGACGGTTGGGCAAGCCATGATTGCCACGAATGTTTGCATCCCGATGGACATGCCCTTGGCGAACGTCATCCGGGTATGGCGGTCGATCCCGATGCCCGCCCTGCCAGTGGTCTCAACCCAGGGCATCGTTGTTGGCATGCTCCATTTGAGCGACCTGAATCGATCGGCCGCCGAAGGCAAAGATCCCCAAACCCCGGCCGGTGAGCTCGTCAATCATGCCGATTCGGTCGGAGTGCTTCGCGAGAGTGAGGAACTGGAGTCAGCATTGATGCGAACGGGAAGGCAACGTCGGCAGATTCCAGTCGTCAATGATTCCGGAATTCTGCGTGGGATTCTCGATCTTGATTCAATGCTGCTACGTGGCGAAGTCTCGAAGCTCGACTTCTCGCCCCTCGAGACAACCTTTGAGCCAACCTCTGCCGACCGGTTTGATCAAACCAACTGAGTCGAGTCGCGTGGCTACAAATGACGGCCGCGA